>DAOUMU010000123.1:0-15220 GCA_034409055.1 Anaerolineae bacterium | reverse complement strand
CACCAGCGCTCTTCTTCTTTCTCGCCATGGGAACATCTCCCTTCTCTTAAAGATGTCCCCATTTTACCTCAAATGCTGAATTGTTAAAGTACGCTCAATTAGTCAGATGACTTATGCAACACTCTGTAGTTTGCGAAATCATACTTGTGAGATTTCATTATTTTGGGGCATCACAAAAAATGCAATTCACTTCAGTGGCATCATTCACTCGTGATTCTGTCGTAATGCCCGTATAAACTCTTCTGGCCGTCCCTGTTTTTTGCGTTCGGTCTTATTCCCCAATAGTTTCAAACGGTAAATCGCCTGGTCGAGCCAATAGTTATTTTCTTCTCGCGTATAGCCAAATGTTTCACTATCTTTTTCCATCTCTCGGATAATTACATAGCGCGGCACCCAACCCCCACTACTCCGTCTGCTTAATTTTGGCACTAATTCAGCGATGGCCTGGCAGATAAGTTGTTCACGTTGATCAAGCTGGCGGACAAAACTATGATATTTCAAATAAACAAAATCAGTCGTATTGTTTTCTGATTGCTGTTTTTCAACACCGACTAATTTAATATGTTTGCCATAGTCTAGGGTCCAGCCAGCTAATTTTTTATCACCCCGGGTAACATGTCGGGTTAAGTTTCCAACCACTCTGCCGGATGGTTGTTTTCCCTGAGGCTGTGCGGCGCCCATAACCCGAAGTGTTTTAACCAAACCATGCACATTCAATCGGCCACGTAAGTGACGGGTTAAGGTTGACTCAACATTCAATTTGATGCGGTCGCGCCCAATATGTTGACCGTCAACTTGGATGGTGACAATGGCTTCACGTCCAAGATGCTCAAGCCACTGATTAACTTTATCTTGCTTCAAGGTAAAGCGGGGGATCTTTTCCAACTCACGCCATAAGGCCTCCCGCTCCAGCCCATTTTCATTAGCTCGCCTGCTCAATATATCTAGCATAATATCTCGGTTGAGCAACACTTTCCTAACCTGCGGATGACTATCGACCAACTTGACATTCACCAGGGGTTCATCACGGAAGCGATGTCTTTGAGCGGATGTTTCACGCTCGACCCACTCTTTTTTAACTGCCAATTGGTACACAACCTCGGCTAGACTCTCACCAACATAGGGTGCCAGTTGTTTGCCGACTAGATTATGTTTATGGATAAAGGGAAATCCTTCGCGTACCAGGAAGTGATCAATCGCCAGCACTAGCAAGGACAAATAATGGTCTGCGTTTAAGGCCACTACTGCCCAGTTAGAACGGTTCAGAAGCCACAACGGCGATTGATCCTGGGGTGAATACGAACGATGCAAGGTATCAGTTTCCTTTAATAACTCCAGGAAACTTGTTGTATCTTTCCGAAGATGAGATACAGTGTTTAACTCCTTAACCAAGGTATCTTCCGGCACACCGCGATCATCCTGATCCAGAGATTGCATCGCTTCTATGACGAACCTGCGCTTCTGCTGAACATCAACAACACTGGGATGCTCTGAATTCAAATTCAGCAGATATTGACCATCGACTTTAGAGGGGATGAGTATCTGTTGGTTAATGAGCCAAAGCCGCCACCAGTCACCCCTGCCGTTGATTAGCTCTAAATGCTCTAGCAGGCCAGAAACCTCCTCAATAGAAATCCCTTCTGCGCCGGTACTGGCTAGATTATCATCCACGATCAGGATGCAAGCTGCTTGACTGAGTTCTAGTTCATCTCGACTAATAGGGTTAGCAGGTGGTAATCCTATTAGTTGCGACAGTAATTTAAACTGTTGTGCTACTGCGGAGAATATCCCCGCCTCAGGTGTATTACTAATCCAGGCGTTGACCGATTTTCTTCTCTCCGTCAGTTGTTTAACTGTAGGAGCTAAATCTGGAGGTGGAGCGACTAATACAATTTGTTTGGGTGCATCAATACTTTGTAGACGTTGAGTCAATTCACGGGTAAGCTTCTCAGAAGATGTTTCATAATCATCAATTGGTAGGGGATCATAAACCCGTTGTTTCAACATTTCGGCAGTCTCTGCCAAGTCTGGTCTATGCCAATGCCCTACTGCTAACCCATCAACAGTAGAAACTTCGTGTCGCATCCTCGCCTCTGTTAGTAAAGTTACAAGCAATTCACCAATTTTATCATGTGAAAAGAAATGACCTTCTTGCCCAAGCTGAAGAATTAAATTTTCATAATCTAAAACCAATAAACAGCGTTCATCTGGTTCTACCGGGACAGGTATTGATTTTTCTGTTTGTACAGGTTCCACTTTCTCTCGTAGATAAGTTATCAAGTGGAAATTCATCTCACGTCGAAAGCTAGCTTGTTTATCATATCTAATACTGGGGTCCCGATTCAATAGAAGCGTTATGCCGTGATACTCGTCTAAATAGCGAATAGTAGGATTGTTTTCATATTCAAAATTCGGTTCAATCAAAGCCCGAATGTGCCCCAAATATTGTTGTTGGGTAATCGGCAGAAAATAATGGAAACGGATCTTGCCTTTCTCAATGGGCAGTGTTTGAGCATAATGATATATCCACCACCGAGCCATTATCCTTGGTGGCGGGTCAGCAGCTTGCAGCCGATCCAGATTCACGCGCGAACTGTCAATATACAACTGATCTGCCAGACGGAGAAGAGCTACTAATAAACGAACACGGACTGGTACACCACCAATAGGCACCTCTTCCTCTACCCTCTCCAAAGGTTCGTCAGAACACCAACGACATACTTCAGCAATGAGTTCGGTGTATTCATCTGCTGTGGATAGTAGTCCGAGTGAAGGACCTCGATAATCTCCTCGAATATGATCAAAGATCAAGTTATAGGTCAATAGGTGTTTCTTTTCTCTAATTTGTTGAAGTTGAGAGAAGGATAACGATTGACCAGGTCGATAATCAAAATCCAAGACTGGTCGTAGTTTAAGGCTCTGCATGCCAATCTCATACAACCAAGCCGCAGCAGAGACAATAAAAATCTCATCATCCGTTAGTCGTTGGTCTTCTGGGAGTTCTTGAGCCAATTGGGCCAATTTGTCACGATGAACTCGTTCTGAGTGCGAGGGGCCATGGTTGGTGAAGTGAGTATAGGGCACTTGTTCCCAAAAATGGGGTATTTCTTGGATAATCATATCGAGTCGGGTCTTTAGATCATCTTTTGATATCGTTAATACTTTTTGGGGATTCATTGCTGCACCTCTTATAAGTTTTGGCCCATCGTATCTAAAGCCTGACTCACGATTGGATCTTCCAGTCGGAGCCGTAACAGCCTCACAACACGTCTAGGTCCTTGGACAAATTTGGCTTCAGTGAGAATCCGCTCACCACCTAAAAGCTGTATCCAGAAAAGCGCTTCATTTTCTTCTTGGGCTATGCCTGACGATCCCAATTCTTCTACGAATACATCTGAACTCATCCCGAGATGACGATTGGTCAACATCGAGTCTGCCAGTAAGATAATATCGTCGCGTTTCGTTAAACATTTCTGTACAAGAGAATGGGTTGAATTTAACCGCACAGTTGCGACGGAGAATTCAGGGTCGTCGATACTGGGAACGGTATCAATCTCAACCAAGGCTTCTTCATCGGCCAAACTTAAGGTAGCTCGAGCCTCCACTCGCGTTGTCGCACGGGTCAAGATGGTCAGTAACGTGGAAACGGCCATCCATTTATAACCTTTGCGCCTAATAAAATTATCAATCGTTACAATAAGGCGGACAAGGTTAAAATTCTGTTGTTGATGAAGGCGGATGATGGGATGATTTAGATTAGGCCTTAAGGTTGTTGTCTGAAATACGCCGTCAGGTTGCGGGACGCTTTCTGCTATCAGCACTTCTTCAGCTACTAATAATTCCAGCCAAGCATGTCGAAAACTTTGGTCACCAGCTAAAGGCTTTGATGTCTGCATAGCCTTTTCAAGAGCGCTAAAGGCAACCCAATCGCGATCAACAATCATGGCACTCAGGACAGAGAGAATACGCTCTCTAATCTGCAATCCCTTCTGAACAAACGGGTGTTGCCTATTGAGTTGAATGTAAGGCGAGGCAGATGGATCCTCGACTCGCTGCAATAAGATGATTTGTTCTCTGACTGCGACATTGAGCCAGGTTTCGGCTGTCTCCTTAAAAGGTGGCAATTCGCCAAGTCGGTCTAACAAGCGGTTCATTAGCAACTGGGACTCGTTGTTGCTTACGAGAAGATGATCTGCTACCAAAGCAACCGCTTGGAGTATAACTTGACGTGGCCAGTCACTTGTCGCAAAGGACTCTGGAGAGGTAATAAATTCCCACTCTGAACATAGGGCTTGATCAGTTAGTGATGGGGGTGAAACGGTCCATAATACACTTTCTTTGTCCGCTTGGCGCAACTGCCGCAGAATAGGGGTGTAATCAGATACACCATTCACTAAAATGTAAACTTCGGCAGCATTGCCGACAACAATTTGTTCAGCAATGCTGGCTTCAATTTCTTGATTGATCACGGTGTCTGGACCATAGACGGTCTTACAGATAAATCCTTGTCTCTCGAGTTGATTACGATTTGTTAATCGGGTCCAATCGCCGAGGACAATTGCACCTTGCACTTCAAAGTTTTGACGGGCTTTCTTCAGTAGATTAGCTAACACCCCATCTGTGTCCAGGTGGTGATAGTGTGAAAGGCCGGTCATTAAACCTTCATAATCTACATACATCACACTTTTTTTGAGTTGCTGCTCCATAGCGTCTCTCCTAAGATAAGGCCGTTGGGGCTTGAATATCGAGACAATTGGTTTTGCTGATAAATTTCTGTTTGGGGATTGACTCTGCTTGGCATTTGTTGTATAATATTAAGTGGGTAAGGAGAGAATGGCGGCTGAGTAAGGGATTTGCTGAATGGAAACCTCTAGGAACTCTGTGTAGCATAATATTTTATCTCTCCTTAATTAAGTTTACAGAATAGCGAGCCACATTTGTAGCTTGCTATTTATTTTTTCTCAGCTTTTTCAATTCTGTTAAAACCTCCTCCACTCTTTGTGGCCGACTGTTGGGGGCTCTCTTTAACATCTTTTTCATCAGTGTGCGGGCTGCTTCGGGCAATTTCCTTAATGTATCTACTTGCTCATCGATCTTTTCATAAGCAAATTTGGGATTCTGCTCTGGTAAACGCGCTAGAAAATACCATAGTACTCCTAAAGAATAAATATCGCTAGCAGGCGACGCTGAAGAAGCATTAAAAACCAACTCTGGTGCCATAAAGGGTGTTTCAGGAAAAACACTCCCCGCAACGTTAATTGTGGGTTCCCCTGACAACTTGGCAAAGTCAAAATCTGCTAACTTAACCACGCCATTATGGGTGATAAATATCGTCTCTGGTCTCAAATTGCGATGATAAACAGGAGATTTTTTACCACTAGGATCTGCGTGGTTATGGGCATAGATTAAAGCCTCACACAATTGTTCCAAATAATTTAATTGACGTTCCAAAGAAAACGGCCTTTTGCGCCGTGCCATAATTTCGTCAAGTCGATCTCCGTGTACCAGTTCAGTTACCTCGTAAAATGTATCGCTACGACTCGGATCTTCAAAAAACTCATAAGTTCCGAGAATATTTTTATGAAAGCCTAGAATTGACCCTGCCACCATGCTCCGTTCGAAGAGGCGAATATTCTCTTCAACTTGATACGATAAATTTGGCAGCTTATAAACTTTCAGACGAACTCGCCGATGTTCAATTCGAATATGTTGAGCTTCATAGGCATCAAATAAATCTCCGGGTGAGAGTTCGCCCAAAATACGATAATTTCCAATCACTTCACGCGTTTTAGGCTGGTACTGACCAAGTACTACTTCCGTAACATGTTTAATGGCAGGATCTGTAAGGAACTCCGCTTCCCGAAACCAAAGTTGCTTTGATTTGAGCACTTGGAGTAAATTAGAATCTTTGCCTACTACCGCTCTAACGTTTCTGTTACTTTGATTTATAAAACGGTCAACTCCACGAGCAAGAACCACTAATCCTATTACATTGACCGGGCCAAAGTTAGGCGGTTTTCCTTGTGAGCCAAAAATACTTCCGTAAAAGATCCTAGCTTTACGTGTAATCGACTCTAAAGCATCTACCCGTTGATGTAACCCCTCTATAAACCATGCATCATTTCGTGCTTCTATAACTCCACGCCAATCTTTAACCTCAAGTAAAAAAATACCTAACTTGTTAATAATTAATAAATCAATCTCCAAGATACCGGCACCACCACCTCCTCTAAACGGCATATTGTAATTTACCAAGATGCGATAATTCCCAACTTGATGGGTTTTGAGATTGTCCACCAGAAATTGGACTACATCAAGTTCCGCTTGGCGTCCACTCTGGACAATATTGGGATCGTCCCTAGCACAAAAGATGACGTGTTCATCTAATTTGTTTTTGTTTCTATTCGCCATTGTTTGCTCCTGAAGGCTAAATCAAAGATTTCAGTTTGTTACGCAATTCCTGAGCAGTTAGCCGCTGATCAGGTTGCTGCTGAAGCAATGAACATAATATCTCATATAATGGCTCTGGTATGTCGAACTGCTCTGGTTTTGGGAAATGACCTCCTTCATAAAGTGATGGATTATTGCCCAATCTATAAGGACGCTGATGAGTTAGTAATTCATAGAGCACCACCTAGGGCAAACAAATCGACTGGTGGTCCGGCTGCCTCTTTAGCAGTAAGTTGCTCTGGTGCACTATATCCTGCAGTACCGAGGTAACCACATTTTCCATTTTTGAGCAGGCTAATGGTTTCTTGATCACTAGCACTAGCAATGTCAAAGCCAATTAACACTGGGGTTAGTTTTTCATCAGCTATGATATTACTAGGTTTGATATCACGATGTACTACACCTCGTTTATGTATATCAAACGCATACTGAAATTTCCACTTGCCATTTCCGAGAAGCTCTTGAATTACACGATATATCGGCATAATTGCTTGCAAGCCTCAATATGTAGTATGTCGGGCTAAATAGTTTCGTTCGTAAAATGGAAATTTTAGCGTGCGCTTAGTATAATACACCTCTCTTGTTTTGGTTGACCCTTGATGGAGGTTATTATTACTCAATGACAGCAGAATCTTTCGGGTAGCGTTATTGAGTCTTTACAAAATCGACATACTCGTGATTGGTGTGTTCCTCCACCACAACCGAACAGACGATATCGGGCAATTGACTCTATTGAGGAAGATGGCAAATTCATCTGCCCTAATGTACGTTTTTAGACATCCAATTTCTGAAACTCACTATCGTATGTCTCTAAAAAGCTAGCACACGTTTTTAATTCATCACACAGTTTTGCAGCTGTAGGGCGCTTACCAGGCTGTTGGTGAAGTAATGAGTATAGTATACGGTATAATGGCTCGGGTATATCGAACTGCTCTGGTTTTGGAAAATGGCCTTCTTCATAAAGTGACGGAAGATTACCATGCTCATAAGGCAATCTGCCAGTCAATAACCGGTATAACACTAACCCCAATGCGAACAAGTCCGTAGGTGACCCTACTCCTTCTGGATTGAGAAATTGTTCTGGTGCACTATATTCTTTGGTACCAACATAGCCAAATGAGCCATCATTGAGACGAGAAATGGTTTCACAAGCAGTGGCACGAGCAATATCAAAGTCAATTAACACCGGCTTTTCACTCTCTGTTAAGATAATATTACCAGGTTTGATATCACGATGGATGACACCTTGTTCATGGGCATAATTTAATGCACTTGCCAGTTCAATACCAATCTTAATGGCATCAGTTGCTGAGATTCTTCTTCCTATGTCTAATATGTCTTGAAAAGACAATCCCTCTATCCACTGCATGACGACTCCCAAAGGGTTCAGCAAGGCATGATACACTCTTCCTATATTGGGATGATCGAGGTTAGCCATAATACCCGCTCCACGCAATAGATTTTCCCGAAGTCTCTGAGCAATATCATCAGGTTCTTGATCTACACGCAGACACTTTATAACGACTTTACGCTTCAGGCTTTCATCATAGGCGACAACAACTTGACTATATCTTGTGGCACCAACAGTTTTCTGCACTCGATACTGCTCCCCCACAAGTTGTCCTTTTTGTAAACTCAGATCTGATAGTGAAGATTTAGGGAACTTACTTTTAGTTTGCTTTCGGAGTCGCTTACTCTCAGCCTCGGTTTGGATTCGTTTGTCTGTAGACCAACGACGAAGCCAGTCTGCAAACCAAACTGAAAATGGTTCCCATTGATCTGTGGATTCATTACGCCACACTAAACTACGAAACTCTAGATCTTCTGCCAGATCATCATCAATCCCACGCCCATGAACTAGATCAAGCAAGGCCATCCGTAACAAGTCTTCTCGCTTAGGACGATACTGGTCATATAAAGTTTTTGTCCATAAATGGCGAAAATGGTCAGTTGCTGTATCGCGAAAAACCTTCTCAGCCTGTTTATAATTCAGTTGCCCCTGATCATAAGTATCGTAGAGAGCAGTGGCAGCCATCTGAATATAACAAGGATACTGTCCACCTCGCTCATAAACAAAATTTTCGGCTTTATCAGGCCATGACAGGCCGATCTGTTCGACAGGTTTATGAATTAACTCCTGAATAAATTGACGCTTCTCAAATAAAGTTACCTGAATTAGTTGAAGTTGATTCCATAGCGGTGAAGTGATTACTTGTTCATGGGCAAAATCTGACAGGCTGCGTGGCGACGCTAATATGTAGGTTAAATCTGGGATTGTACTTCGTAGATTAGCAAAAAAGTTCCAATCAAAGTTTTTATTGCGAGCAATTGAACCGAATTCATCTAGCAAGAGAATAAATCGATAACCTTCTTTGTCAATCCAGCAGTCGCAAAACTCCTCGAACTCAATAGGGTCAGTTAAGTCCATTTGCGGGGGCAGAGCAGCTCCTTGTTGACCACGTTCCACAAGGGTGTTACTCATCAATTGCAAGATTCGGGCGAAAAAGTCATCTCCATTGCGCAATTGAGGGCGGCGCAATAGATCATAGTAAATAGCAATAGCTCGGTCGTCGTCAACAAATTCAGCCAGATGCTCTTGCACGTATCGCAATAGAGAGCTTTTGCCAATTCGCCACTGCCCTATCAGTTGGATAGATCTGTGAGCATGTAACGCTTGACGTAAACGATTTATTACAAACTGACGGTCAAAAAATTCGCTCTTGTGATAGACAGGATTTGTGTATTGGTAAGGATTAACTGGTAGTATCATCTTTCTTCTCGCAACACAGTAACTAAAGGCTTTGCTTTACGTAACCAGCAATGAAGCAGTTCACTCCGGACTCTCACCCGCTCAGAATCGACCGGATGGGTTTCAATCAGTTCGCGCTGCATTAATTCACCATCTTCTACATCTAACACGGCATAGAATGACTCTTCACCTTGTCCAGGATTTTTCTGACGTAGAAAATTGAATACTTCATCTTTGTAGACGAAGGTATTTGAGTCTGCTTGCGTTGCTTCAGCCACCGCTGCAAGCACTTTACGTGACACAGGATTGTTCAGGGATGTCCAAACGATACGAAAGTTTGTCTCGGTAACTTGTTGTAAGGTGTGATCAACGACTTTATTCACATCATCTACCGTAATTTGATGGCTATTATACTCCCGGGCCCGATTGAATAATTCATCACACATGATCTGGATATGAAATGGATGCCCCCCCGTCAAGCGGAGGATACGTTCTGTGGCGGCTTGATCATAAGTCAGGTATTCTTGAACTGGTTCCTGGATGAGAGCTATGGCATCATCGTGACTTAGATAGCTCACCCAATAGCTCAAAGCCATGCCAAAAAGCGAAGAAAAATACTGACGTTGTTTAGCAATCAAGCTCCAGGAACCGGCAATAATCCAATTAAACCGCTCGCGAACCAACATCACTGAACGAAGATATTGCAATAACTCTTCGACTAAGCGCTTATTTACATTGACATTATCCTCGAAGCGCCGGCCTAACAATTTCTCAAATTCATCGAAAACAATAACGATTTGCGTGTCACGTTGCTCAAGTTTTTCTTCTACCCGGTCTAGCCATGCTTCAAAAACATCATAATCCTCTCCATATCCAAGCCGGAACTGGGAACGATCTACCTGTAAGTCACGAGGCAGTCTGGCTTCACTCGTGATCCGCCGGGCAAAATGGTATAAAAATGCTTGTATACTGTTGAGGTTGGCGTAACGAGCTTGGAAATCAAAATAGACCAGTCGATAGTTGCGGAACATCTTTTTTGTTTTTAATTGATGTAAGATTGAGGTTTTGCCCATTCGCCGCTCACCCTGGAGTGCAATAATTTTGTTGCGCTCTTCACCCCAGAAGCGAGTTAGAAGAAAGTCAAAAACGTCCCTGCGGCCATAAAAGATCTTTGTACCCTCTTTAAGCGGTTGACCCCAAACATAGGGACTGCTTGCAGGGAATTCTTTATACCCAATATTTTTGAAGGTAAGGGCTTGCTCCTTGCTGGTGATGACCGGATTGCCATCAGCGTCAAAGTGCCGAACCAAGAGTCGAATTTCAGCCTGACGACCGGAAACACGAGGTTTGACAATGAAACGCAAGCTATCTTCATCACCGTGTTTTAGGATGCGAATTGGGACGATTGCGGGTTCTTTGATACTTAAATCTGAACTGGTAAGGGCAATATCTATATCCTGGGCGATGCCAGGACCAACATTTTTCACATAAATTACCAGGGAGGACCATTCATTGACTAAAATTTCTTCGGAATGTAAAGTTAACTGAAGCGATGTTTGTCGCGACATAGCCCGCTGTCTCGCTACCAAAATTGAGATCCAGTGATCACTTAGTGTATGCCATAGGTAACGAGTGGCAGAACCCGTATTTCGTAAGTACTCGCGCTGCTTTCGTAAACTTTCCAGAGCATAGACAATATGTTGGCGCACCAGGGCTAGGTCAGTGACTGATACGGCCGCGATTGTCCCTTGAACGAATGATTCTAAGTTGTCTAAAACACCCAGAGGCAAATTTTCACTTTCAGGAATCAACTGGACATATTCTGTTCCTTTAGCACCAGACTTAGTGATACTAATCAACTTCAATATTCTATCGCCAGTAAAGATAAGTTCTTCGGGTTTTTGGATATCAAATAGGATCAGCACTAAATCATACATCTGCATAAGTGATCGAGTTGTGTCGGTTAGCTCATGAGCAAATCTTTTTTTAATACGCTTTAGGGCTGAGACAACTTGATAGGGGGGGAGTGTCTTTATAAACTGTAAGGTGTTCTCAAGCTCCATTTCAGTAGGTAATTCCAGCTCGGTTAATTCATGCTCCGCTTTACGATAAAGTGCTTCGTCGTAGTGGTTCTTTGTGACTTCATAAAGGCGACTTAACTCGATATTACCTTCGACCAGGTTCGCGATTGAGACACTATACTCTATATAAAATTGGATTAGATTATCAAAATTCTGTACTTCTCTAAATGCTTGGACTCGATAGTAGAAGAATAGCACTTTCCCCTGTTTTAAGATTTGTTTGTTTCTGGCTTCGCCAATATAACGTGGGAAGTCACCAATCTTCTGTAAGAGCAATTTATCAAACGCACTAAATGATAGATTGGTATTCTTGGCAGAGGCAGCAGCACAAGCCTCAGTCCCGTCGCGGTAAAAGCTAAAGATATCTTGATCTGAATAATGTAAATTTGAATGATCTCCAAGTAGCTGAATAATATCGCTGTAAATCTGATTCGCGGAGTCAAAATCTTTATGCCTAATGTGTTCTTTGACACGCTCAGAAGCATAAATGATCAAAGCTTGATAGAAACTATGTTTAAGTTGTCGACGATCCTCATCAACCAAGTAAAAGTATTTTGTTAGAGCACTTTTGGCTTCTTGTTGTTCTTTTTTTCGGCGGTGTTGAACCTGTCTAAGTGCCTGGTTAACACTAACGTAGCTTGGGATCTTTGGAAGTTTATCAGTTGGTCTTAGTAGATCTCTCAGGGGGCGAGAAATTTGTAAAGTTGTCTCACTCCATGCCCTGATAGCTTGATTTAGCAAGTTTACAATAGGCTCTGGTGATACATTGGCACCCTCATCCGGTCCCTCAGCCGGTTCTGTTGTAGATTCTGAGAAGGCTTCATCCGGTTCGTCAGGTGCCGTTTCATCCGGTCCCTTAGCCGATTCTTTTGTAAACGCTGGGGATTTTTCTACATATAAAAGGCCCTGTTTAATCACATCCACAACAGAACCTGAGAGTATATCTTTTGCAGGAATACCATCCTGACCAACGAATTGATCGGGAACTTGCTCTGGGCTAAAATTCTTCTCGTCAGCAAGAAGGTTTTGGGCAGTTAATAGTTCACGTTGGGCGATGTGATATCTTTCTTGCTGGATAGACTTTTGCCAGGCGAGTTGTAGAGACAAACACTTATTCAAAATATTTGGATCGAGCCTATCTCGAAGTTGAGTAATTTGTTTGTCAACATTCAAGACTAAATTATTTGTATTTTGGGATACTTTGTTACAATGTTCCTCGAATTCAACTATTTCCCTTTCATTTAAAACATGCTCAGATATGAAACGTTTGGCCAGTGCGACATTGCCTTCATTAACTAAAGATAGGGCCTGGCTAAATGGATTTGAGTCTCTTACTAAATCCTTTACTAATAGATCAACATAGCGACTTAAGTCTAATGTACCTTTCTCAGCCTCCTCCATAAGATGAGGCGTTAGTGTAAGAGCTGGGTCTGATCTGACCAAGTCTACATCAATAAGCATTTCCACCTCACTAACTGGATGCTGCACAAGCATCTACGATGGGCATAAAATAGCCATCAATATAATCTTCTAAACTGGGCCATTCTTCTACAAGGTTATTACATTCTCGATACAAATTTCCCCATTCTATATCATTCTCTATTTGCTCAATAAACATCCTGGCAATGTCAGTTTGGTGAGACAAGTCTGCAATAGTAGCCAATTTATTAATATATTCTTGAAAATCAGTTGCAATCATTTGTCGTGTCTTTCCAGTAATTATTCGACTCGCGTGATGTTCCTGTCTATAAGTCTTACTGTTATCAATCAATTGATCGGGGTCTAAGTTGCTAATATCGTTTTTTATTCTATCTAGTTTTTGCTTGTCAGCATCTTCTAACGAAGATACTAAAGGGAGAAAAATTTCATTGCGGCACTCTTTCCACACCTCTTTGACCAATCTTGCCCGGTAATTTGGTAACGAATCAAACAGGCTTTTTATTTCACTAAGATATACAACTCTTTGATTTGGAGCACTAAGGTAATCAAATGCTATTACGTTTGGCCCGTCCACATTAGTTTGTGTAGTAATTTGAAGTGCCCAATTCGAAAATAGCCCTATGAATCTACTTAGATTAGAATAATTCCCCCATAGTAGACTAACACTCTGATCTATAAAATCCTGCTTAACCGGGAAACCTTTCATAGCTAACAACCACAATATTACAAATGCGAGGAGTAACTGGGTTCGCTTACTACAATAAATGACTTGCAATATTTTATCATCATATGACATACGAGCTAGAATTTTATAACCTCGATCATCCATATCCAAGGTAATCTTGACTATTGCAGACATTATTTCAAAAATTATATCCTCCAGGTCGTGATCAGCCTTGTCGGTAAAGTATGCTTGCAGCCAATAGAATGCGTTAATATATCTTTTAGCTCGGACTAACCCTTTAAGGCTTAAATGGAGAGTTAATTTTTGGCTCGGATTTTCGGGAGAAAGATGTTGTACTAGTCTTGCGGCCCACATTAACTGAGTCGAGTAATCCATGCCGAATCTATGTAAATGTGCTAGAAATTTAATTACTGCGTTACCAAGATGCTCATCAGATGGGTCCAACTGCTCCAATTTCAAGGTGAATTCATGAGTAGATAAGCTTCGGTTCAGATTAGCCTGGATGATGGAGTGACTCAGCATACCCAGCATAATGTCGCCATCAACATCATTTGGTAAAAAACCAGATGTATACCAACCAAGGCCACCAGGTAGGTTACCATCTGCAATGGCATTAGATAGTGCAGCACTAATTGCTGCATACCCATAGGTATTGAAATAACTATTCTGTTTGTCATCAGAAAGTAGAAGTAACCATACTCCAACTTCCCAACATAGACTCTCGTAGCCATCAGGGGTGTGTGCAATCGAAACTATCTTCTTGAAATAGTCTTCGACTTGTTTGTGGGATAAAGTAAGATCAGGCTGAGACTCTATGTTTTCGAGGAATTGTTTTAATGCTGCTAATTCAGTCATCGAGTTGTCATTCATGCGAACTGACACACTTTCACAAGCTAATAAAATCAATTAAATTATTGCGCAATTACAAAGATAGGTGGTCTCCCTGTTGAGGGTTGGTGGCTTTCAATAAGACAAATTTGCTCTTCTGAGCAGTAGAAGTCACGTCAAATTGCGACAAAATGACCTTGATTTGCTATGTTTACACTCTCAAATTTACTTGTTATGTCTACCAACACTCTTGGGGAGGACTACCCATAGGATATGCTCCAACTAATTAGTTGTTCACAGTCTCAAATCACCCACAGAGGCCGATACTGTATTGCCTCGGCAATCCCACGGAGAGGCTTCGTCCTATACGTCGTCTGAATATCCGCCTCGCCAGCCAAATCAGCAATCGTACACGCTAACTTCAAGATACGGTGATAAGCCCAAGCCAACGACGGCACAACTGGTGACCTTAGCAGTATCCAGTATTCATAGAATGTCAGATTTTTTGGTGGTGAATCAAGGATAAATCAGTTTCTGGTAATGATAACCATTGGGGATGGGTCATATGCTTTCTTGTCAAGAAAGCGTTTGGAGAACCCTATCCATTATATCTGAAAAATTTAATTAAGTCTAGTGACATTTGTCACTATTCTATCAATAAATGGCATGCTGACCTAAGAGCCGAATACATTCATTTTGAAGAAAAAGACTCTCTGTTTGAGTTGTCGATAATCACCAGTGAGTATTTTCCCTACTATATTCCCCGTTTTTCTCCTGATCCCGCACAAATTAATCCCACCGCTGTGAAGGCTACAGGTTATCAAACTGCCCGCCAGATACACGCACGACCTTTGTAGATGTATTATTCACTACCGTATACCCCCTGCATTTGACAAATATTTAGTTTTAGCAGGGTCAATCTTTGAGTTAAAAAGTTGTTTACTTTCGGCTTTCTGGCACTTTTGCCAAAAGATTTTTGACCGAATT
>DAOUMU010000122.1:0-7463 GCA_034409055.1 Anaerolineae bacterium | reverse complement strand
GCAACTTCAAGATTTGAAAGAACGGTGGCTTCAATTACCGTCAGATACGTCACCCGAGATGGTACATCTTCAGAGGGGATGAATTCCTCTATGAGGCAATTACCTGCCGACTTTTGCGGTATTGCGTTTTTTCCTTTTTGTTGCCCATTGATGCGGCGGTGCTGTTTGACCTCCTTGATCTCAGCTCAAATGCAGAGCAACTGGCTTGGATCATCGTAACCGTTTTCTTGACGTTGATTTGGGTGGGGGGAACCCTCTTTTATACTTCACGCCTCTTCAGTGTGGTGGCCCTGGCCGCCCTCAGTGCAGCGGCTTGGCAACTCGGACGCTGGTTTGATCTGACGCCGCATCTGGATATGCTCCTTCTCGAATTTTCTACCTTGGCCGCCTTGGCTGGAGCCCAAGCCCTCTCGCTGTGGCAAGATAAGAACGCAGTTCGTTGGCGAGACAGGACCTTTGCCTGGCCGTTGTTTGGGTGGGCCCAACTTCAGCAGGGGGGAGTGTTAGGGCTGTCGGCCATATTCATCTTTATCACCTTGACCGATCAGACCCTTCCGGCCAAAGCTTGGTGGATCGTTATTGCTGCCACCTGGTTTTTGGGCACTATATTTTATGTGACCAGCCGGCAGATGACGTCGTTTGGCTTGTTTCCCTTGCTGGCGGTTGCCGCCGTCTTACCCGTACCGCTGCTATTCAGTGGGATATTTTCGCCCTCCCCCTTGGTCTTCGCCACCATTGCCTGTGTCTGGGGGGTGGGGCTGGCCCTGACCGGGGAAGGGTTGAGCCGGGTGCAGGTGGCGGGCTTTCGAGCCTATGCGCTCTATCTGATTGGGGGGTCGGCTATTCTATTTGGGGTGGCGACCGTTGTGGGCTTAACCGATCGGGTGGCGACCGGTTTGGCCATCTTGATTGTGACGACGCTGGTTTATCTGGGGATGACGATTCTCCGGCCGCGGTGGTGGCTATGGACCGGGACCTTGCTGGCCGGGACCGCCGCCTACTTTACCGTATTCTTTCTACCCAGCCTGGAGCCATTTGATTTTTATCCGGGTTTTGTGATGCTGTGGCCCTCGCTGGCTTTGTTGGCGATCAATTTAATGGCCCGGCAACACTTTCACGCCTCAAAATTTTGGCATCTGCCGCCACTCATCCTGGGCGCCATTTACGGCGGATTGACCCTCCTCTTCTTGATCGCTAGTGGTGGGGACGAACCGGCTAGAGCCACCATCGCCTTTATCATTATTGCGGCCTTTCTAACTCTGTTCAGCTTACTCGATCAAAGACCGACGGTCGGGTACGGGGTGACCATCAATTTAGCTTTGGCAGTCATTTTTGGGCTGGTTTACTTCGAGCAAGAGCGGTGGGTCACCCCGCTGATTATTTTGGCAGCACTTTACTTTATTGGTGGTTTTGTCCTGGCCAGGGTAAGTTCCCAGGATCAGTGGGCCTCGCTGCTGCGTTGGAGTGGGCTGGTCCTGGGCGCCTTGGTAGCGCTTACCGCGCCCATTCAAGGCGGCGCGGCAGCGGTGATTGGTACGGCCCTGGCCGCCACCTTCTTTGTCATCGAAGGGTTCCGGCAGAAAAATATTTGGCTGGGTTTTCCGGCGACGTTACTCTATTTGGGTGCTTACTTTATCCTCCTGGTTGAACTGGATATTTCCCAACCCCAGGTATATTCCATCGGGGCCGCGCTGCTGGGCCTTACTATGCACTATTTGTTGGTGCGCAGCCGCAGCAATTGGGCGGCCTTTTTTACCGGGTTGATCTCCCAACTCATTCTGCTCAGTACAACCTATATTCAGATGGTGGGCACCGAACGATTTTTGTTCTTTTTTGTTCTGTTCGTGCAATCGTTAGTGGTGCTCACCTATGGCCTGGTTATCCGCTCCAAAAGCCTGACCGTAACCCCCGTTATCTTCGTAGTCCTGGGCGTCATCACCGCTACATTGAGCGTTCTGGCCGGGATACCCGCCTTAATCCTGGTAGGATGCACTGGGTTGTTGCTGCTGATTCTCGGCTCCGTAGCCCTCATCATGCGCGAACAGTTACTGTCGGTGACAAGTCGGTTGGGAGAACGGCTGGGGGGCTGGCAGGCGTAGGTTGAAAGTATCATCTATCACCTACACAAATCCAAATGGCAAGGGAAGAGAATGACAAAAGAAAACGATGGTCACGATAATTCCCCTCTGCCGGGAATATCCCGGCGGAATTTTATCAAGTTAGCGGTGGCGGGCTTGTTGGTTGGATGTAGCCCCCAGCCGCAACCCACAGCCACCTCCGTGCCAACCCCTACAGCTACCCCCATACCAACCACTGTGCCTAGCGCCACCCCCGCGCCGACTGATACGCCGACCAGCGAGCCAACCGCCGAACCGACGCCGGCCCCCTTGAGCAGAGTCGTGCAGGTTCACGCTGGGGTGTGGGATTGGGATAACGATAAGCTGATAGAGGACGCCCTTCGCCAAATGCTTGACGCCTCGATCACCGGACTGACCGGGCAGAACGACGCCGGTCAGGCATGGGCTTCCCTGTTTGCCCCACAGGAGCGGATTGCCATCAAAGTCAACGCGTCGAGCGCCAGTAGTTTCTGGACGCACGCCCCACTGGTTATGGCGATTACCGAACGCCTGCAACAGGCCGGTGTGCCAGCGGAACAAATCGTCATCTTTGACTATGACTCGACAGAACTACCAGGCGCGGGCTATACGGTCAACAAAGATGGGCCTGGCGTGCGCTGCTACGGCACCGATGGCGACTACTCGGCCTCTGACTGGACGATTATGGACACCGAGGTGGGTCTCAGTAACATCTTGCTGAACTGCGACGCCTTGATCAACGTGCCCATCCTCAAACAGCACGATTTGAGCGGCATCAGCTTTGCCATGAAAAACCATTATGGCACCTTCACAAAACCGAGCAGTTTTCACGGGGAGCGCATAGGGCGCGGCATTGCTGAATTGAACGCCTTGCCGCCGATCAAGGAACGTACCCGGCTGATCGTGGGCGACACGCTGGCGATTGTCAAGGCCGGCTGGCGAGACGCCGTGAAGGGAAGCTCAATTTTGATGAGTTTTGATCCGGTCGCCCACGACACAGTGGGACTGTACCTGTATAACCAGATGTTGGCGGCGGAAGGGGATGACCCGGCGGGCGTGACCGAACAAGCCAACACCTGGCTAACCGCCGGCGCCGAGTTGGGCCTGGGCGTCAATAACCTGGACAATATAGAATGGATGGATGTACTCCTGGGATGAAAAAACTAAACGTATTATTACTCTTGCTCTCTCTTTCATTTTTATGCGGGTGTGCCTTTGATCCCGGCGAAAATAGTGGCGGAATAAGCATGGAAGAATGGTGCGACCGAGACGAAAGTATGCCGTGGACCGGTTGTTGGACTGAAGTAGCCCAGCTCGATTGTGCATCCGGACAGGAGTTTGAACCGGAGGAAATTATCGAAGGGTTCCGTCTGACTTCCGCTGGAAGATTCTCAGTCACCTGGTCGCCATTTGAACACTACGTTGATTATGCGGGACCCTATGAAGTTAGTGAGAAAAATGGCACGATTGAATTAACTATGGGTAACAATGCTCCGCCAAATGTTAAAGGGCGGGGAAATTTTACAATCACAGATCAAGGTGAATTGATTCTTGAGAATATTTGGTTAGGCGCTAGAGAACAGGAAAATGTAACAGAAGCTTGTGGTCACATATTCAGACTGAAAACAAAAAAATGAATCGTAGCATAACTGTATAAATAAAATTTGATTATTATCAGAAACTATATCATTATTATTTGGGAGTCTTAAAATGGAAACAGACATAAAAAAGAAGAAATCAATACCAATTGAGTTGATAAGAGCATTGTATAGTTTTATCATTATATTCTGTATACCCGGAGCAATTATTACTTTTGGCGTGCCATCATTTACAATCGAGCTTACCCGCGTTAACCCGGAACGTGTTGATGCCACTGTTTCAAAAAATTTGTTGTTTATTGTTCCAATCTCCAGGTATACGGCAACCAACCTTATAGATACGGAATCAGAAGTTATAGATGGCGGTGTTATCCGTAGGAGCGGATCAACCGCATCAACCGGATCATCTACGGGTAAAATTACCGGGGAAGCGGAGGACAATGGGCTTCTTTTACTTAAAGGGCGAGAAGGTGAACCAATAGAAGTAGAAATATCTCCGGTAAACCTTGATGATGTTGAGGACGAAATCCGCTATTTCATCACCGAGAGTAAAGAACCGTCATTGCGATTGTGGGTGGTTTCAAACTGGAAATTTGGCGTGATTTTACCCGGGGGGATATTATTGTTTTGGGTGGCTGCCTTTTTTATAGGGATGTGGTCACTTATTACGGGTAAGGAATTGGAGTGAAGGGGATCCGGTTTAAAGAATGAATCGATTTCTGGAGAGGTGAGATTAAATGAATACTTGGAAATTATTTGTGGGTCTTGTAGTCTGCATCTTCCTGGCAGTAAACGCCGGAGGATGCTCGTCAACTCCCGCAGGTACAACCCAGCCAGATGATAATATCCTGATTACAACCAATGAATTTGAAGGGGTTATTTTCCGTGATCGTGACTGGGTACCAACGGTCGAAGAGATCCGGACATTGGAAAAACAACTTGAGACCTATTTGCCCCAGCAGCAAGACGCTTTCGATGGTTCGAAGATACCTATCGAAGAAAGGCTACCCACGTACAAGCGTCAGTATTGGGGAGTTTTTAAGAATGAAAAGAGGGTGATATTCGCCAATTTTTTCTGTAACTCATCGCCTACACCTACAGATTGGACGTATCAAGAGGTGATTGGGATTGACGGGGGTGATTGTTATTTTCAAATTCAATATGATGTTGAAACGGGAACTTTCTTTGACCTGTACGTCAATGGTAGCGCCTAGCCAGGATCAAAGAAGCACTCAAAAAATTGTTCATATTGCCCCCAGTTGATCTAAAACATCGGCCACTAACTCCTCCAGGATGCGGGCATGGCCTCTAGCCTGGGCCGCACCCAGAATCTCTGGCGGCAGAACGGCGGCTAATTTCTCCAGTAACTCTCCGACTTCTCTACGCACCCGGTCATCGGTGGCGGAGTGATACTGCACAAATGTTAAATACTCCACTGCGGCTGCGGATTGGCCGGTACGCTGTAGCAAGTCTCCTATCCGGTATAGTACGTCGGTAAGGCGGGTCACTGCGTCGATTTCATAAGCAATCTTTAGCACCCCAGCCAGATGGCGTCTGGCCTCGAGGAAATTTTGCTGTTCCATGGTCAGCACGCCCATCCACATACCGGTGGCGGCTATCCCCTCCAGGGAGTCAATCATCTTCGAGATTTTCAGGCTGGCTTCAAACCTGGCTCTGGCCCGGTTGTAATGTTGCAACCTGAAGTGAATGTAACCGAGATTATGCAGAGCCGTAGCCTCACCCCAGCGATCGCCAATGGCCCGCCGGATGGCCAGGTTTTGCCTAAAAAATTCACGCGCCTCCCCGTATTTATCAGTCTTGTATTTATCAGTCTCGCTCTCATACTGTCCGCAAATAATCAATCCCAACGTGTTCAAACAGGCTGCCTCGCCATGCCGGTTGCCAAGCTGGCGGTGTAAATCCAGGCTTTGCTGGGCAAATTGCTGTCCGGGGGCGTATTCGCCCAGAAAATAGGCCGCCAAACCCAGCACATAGAGCGCCCAGGCCTCGTCCCATGGGCTGTTTAAATTCTGACAAAGATTTAAACTTTCCTGGGCAAATTGTTTGGCCTGCTGACCTTCTCCCTGCGCCACTGCCATCAGCCCCAAACTATGCAGATTAAAAGCAGCCCAGCCAGGATGGTCACAGGCGTAGCAAATACGCAAGCTTTTTTCAAGCATCTTTCGAGCCGTTGTATATTTGCCCCGGCCGTACAATAACCGGCCTCTACAAGCCAGCAGTTTGCCTAAAATCCGGTACTCAAGCAAATTCTCGGCCTCGGTTAAAGTTTCAAGCGGACTGATGGCATACTTAAACAACGTATCCCCCGTTTGAAAGCGGCTTTGAATATCACAGAACAGAAATAGACTTTTGCCAACTTGCTCCAATAAATCAAATTGATTGTGGTCAACCGCCCAGCGCCAGGCAGCCTGGATATCTTTGAATGCAGCGTTGATTTCTTCCAGCGTTTGCGGCTGCACCTCACCTTGTAGTTGTTTTTCTCGCGCTTGAAGAAAGAAAAGGTAGTAACGCCCGTGGCGGCCCTGTATTTCCGATGACGTAGGCGTGACACTTTCGGCTAACCGAAGCGCAGCGTACTGTTTCAACGGTTCAAGCATATCATACCGTCCAGGCGAGACCACGCGCAGCAAAGATTTGTTGATCAGCGTGGCCAGCGTGGTCAGCGAGGCCCCGGCCACCTGTTTGGCTGCCCGGCGGTCAAAACTACCCCGAAACACCGACAATTTTTTGAATACGACCCGTTCAGGTTCGGACAGAAGCTGCCAGGAATGATCGAAAACTGCCTCCATACTTCTGTGGCGGGCCGGTACGTCGTGCAGGGTCGTGGACAGCAGATCCAGACCCCGAGAAAGCTCCCGCACAATTTCAGCACAAGGCATCATCGACACCCAGGTCGCCGCCAGTTCTATACCCAACGGCATCCCTTCCAGCAGCCGGCAGATGCCCACCACCTCCGGCCATTCTGCTGACAGGGTAAAATCTGGCCGCACCCGCTGCGCACCCTGGGCAAAGAGCTCCACCGCCTCAAATGTCTCTTCCCCAAAGGCCGTTTCTGCGGGCGGATAGGGCAATCCTTGCAGCGTCAGAAGCCACTCCGCTTGCAGATTAAGTCGCTCACGGGAGGTGACCAGCAGTTTGAGCCTGGGCGCCATCTTTATCATCTCCAGCAACAGCTCTCGCCCGCTGTCATTGCCCCCCGGCGAAGAAAACAGGCTCTCAAAGTTATCCAGCACCAGCAACATCTCTTTCTGTTGCAGGTAGTTTAGCAGTTGCCTATTTTGGTCTGCCTCCCCGGACAGCGGATAATCGAGCGCTTCCATAATCGTAGGCACGAGAAATTCAGGACTGCTGATCCCAGCCAGGGGGACAAAGTACACCCCGTCGGCAAAGGCATCCAGCGCTTGCCCGGCCGCCTGCAACGCCAGCCGCGTCTTGCCGATGCCGCCCGCCCCAATCAGGGTCAACAGCCGGCAATCGGCCCGGTCGAGATAGTGAGCAATTTGGGTCAGTTCGGCCTGGCGGCCTACAAAAGGCGTGGTTTGGAGAGGTAGATTGTGAGCCGAGGTCTCTCGCCGGGTTTTGAGCCGGTGGTACAGCGCTTGCGTTTCCGGCAAAGGCTCTACGCCCAGCTCCTCGACCAGGACCCGGCGGCAGGTTTCATATTGGGCCAGGGCCGCGCTGTGCTGTCCGCTGCGAGCCAGCAAGGTCATCAACTGCCGGTGTGCTTCTTCCTGCCACGGCTCCAGAG
>DAOUMU010000121.1:0-31747 GCA_034409055.1 Anaerolineae bacterium | reverse complement strand
TCGGCGATGCCTTCACCGACCAGGAAGTCGGTCAGTTCTAGATAGTGACCCTGGGTGGCGCCCTGGCCCAGCCACTGGCTGTCGCCGACGACCATATCCCAGGCGTCACCGCCGGCGGCCATTTCGGCGAAGAAGCGGTCACCGAAGGAGCCCCACGGTTCCTGGATGACGTTGACCTTGACGCCGGTTTCGGCCTCATACTCATTGGCCACCTGCTGCAGGTAGTCCGCCGGATCCCACTGGGCCCACAGGATATTCAATTCTGTGACACCTGAGGTGTCAACTTCTTCAGCCATTGCTTCTTCTTCGGCTGGTGCTGCTTCTTCGGCTGGTGCTGCTTCTTCGGCCGGAGCCTCGGGGGCCGGTGTGGCAGCCCCACCACAAGCAACCACCAAAACCAGAATGGCAAAAAGGGTCATCAACCAAAATAAACGCTTACTCATCTTTGATCCTCCTTGAACTATCTAAATCTTACCTAATAAAAATGTTCCTAAAGTTTCGGTTAGTTTATTTTAATGCTATAGGAATTTTCTTTTAGGATAAGCTGCCAACTTGTCAATGGTGCTACAGGCAAGTTAGCAACTTGCCTTACATAACTTGACATAACAGGGATTTTCTTTTTGTAGACCCCGCCTCCCCATGCGAGGTCGGGCATAGGGATGCCCTCTCTACAGAGAAATAACTTGATAGAATTATTTTGATATTTTAGTGGTGTATAGGCTTCACCTCCTTGGGTTAATGTTTTAAAAATGGCTCGGACGAGATACTTTGACGGGCGAGCGTGCCTGGGTGAGCCAAGATGGCCTGGTAAATCAAGGCCACCCCCCCCATTACACAGGCATCAAAGCGATGGCGGGCCAACACCACCTGGGTGGTGCCCTCGTTCCAGAGTAGGGCCCGCCGCTGCAATTCATGGTGCACTGGCGGCAGTAAAAATTCGCCGGCCAGGCTAAGAATACCGCCAAATACGACCAGTTCGGGATTCAGCGCATTGACCAGGGAGGCAATACCAATCCCCAGATGATGCCCAACCTGGTCTAATGCCT
Organism: Anaerolineae bacterium; assembly: GCA_034409055.1. Taxonomy (GTDB): domain Bacteria; phylum Chloroflexota; class Anaerolineae; order 4572-78; family J111; genus DAOUMU01. The sequence continues at coordinate 30,701 of DAOUMU010000121.1, read as the reverse complement.
CCAGGGCCACCGAATCACCTGCCTGGGCGGCATCTACCACCATTGATACCGTCAGCCGATCAAAGTCGCCGTCTGCCATATTCGCTAAGATACTGGCACGACCTTTGTCTATAATAGCCTGCCGGATGTGACGAAACAAAGCCGACTGGCTAACCTGAGTTTCCCAACAGCCTCGATTACCACAATTACACAGTTCACCAGCCGGGTCCATAGTCATGTGACCAAATTCACCGGCAAAAGCAGTGGCGCCACTAAACAACTGGCCACTCCGGACAATTCCCCCACCGATACCCGCCCCGGCACTGATGTACAACACTTCATTGTAGCCCTGGGCCACACCAAAATAATGCTCACCCAGGGCGGCCATATTGGCCTCGTTATCGACACGCACCGAAAAACCAAGGGTTCGGTGCAAAATAGCCCCTAAAGCCACATTCCTCCAGTTTAGATTGGGGGCAAACAGCAGCGTACCGGTCTGCTGATCTACCAAACCAGGTACGCCAACGACCAGCCCCAATAAGGGGCTACATGAACGGTATCCGGCTTCTACCGCTTGCTGCAAAAGAACCAGCAAACAATCGATGATAGCTTGCTGCCCCATATCCTGTTCGATCCGTTCTTTATGTTGCCAGATGGTTTCAGTGGCAAAGTTTGTACAGATAACCGAGATAAAATCTACCCCGATCTCACTGCTGACGATACAACCCGCCGTCGGGTTAAGCTCCAGCAGTACAGCCGGGCGTCCTGTTCCGGTCGAACGAAAACCACTCTCACGGACAAATTGATGCTCGATGAGTTCATGAACCAGGCTGGAGACAGTGGTCTTATTCAAGCCGGTCAACTCGGCCAGGGCTGACCGTGAGATCGGCGCATTTTCGCGTAGGCGATTCATAATTGTCGAGAGATTAATCTCTCGCACTAAAGCCTGGTTACCTGTACGGTAGCGATGCCGTCCTGTTGTCAACTGTTTGACCTCAAAGGAAGAAGGGGGATCCTACCAATCCACTTAGTTTGTTGCCGCAACAAACTAAGCCGCAGTTTACCATACTTTACATACCAGGTCAAAACTCAGTGTATTATTTTTATATATTGGTTGTATACAGCTTAAATACCGATTTTTACTCCTTTCCTAATCACAAAATTCCTATTTAACCAGCAAGTTGGGGGAGAGAAATTGGAAAATTTAACCTTAACGGGTTAAGGTAGATGGCAGGTTGTGAACTGTTCAAAAAAAACCGGGCAGATAGTAACATAGAAATTTTCAAAAGTCAAAATATCAGTTGTATACAATCCGCATACCGTATAGTGTGATTAGGTTCATTACCCGACATTGCAAACCAGAAACCAGGTTTTTCACTGGCAAAGGTGCTTGAATTGGCCCGGAATGCCCGAAAAACAACCATTTTGGCTTGTTCAGACAACAAAAAACCTGGTTTCTCTGTCCGTGTCGGGTAGTGAGTGATTAGGTTACAGCTCGTCCTGTTGGCGACGCAATTTTACGACCGTGCTATTCTCGTCCAACTTGACATCACCCCAGGTAACGATTGCGCCGGCCTCGACCGGCCGGACAACCTCCGCTCCGGGAGCCAGCCCGACGGGTAGGGCATTCAGCTCACGTACCAGTTCGGCCCGGTCCATCACGCCGTGATAGGCGTACCCACCGAAATCGTCCAACCGCTCGCCTGGCTGTAGGGCTCGTTTGGCTATGGTCATAATGTCCGCCACCGGCTTGTCCAGCGGAACCAGGGTTGTCTGGCGCTGAATATGGGCCCGGGCAATGGAAATCGGGGCTTCCAGGAACCAGAGATGATAGGGCCGGAAAAAGGTAAAATACTTGCCTTGGCCAACCTTGAGATACTGCAGGTCGGCCTGGATACGTTCATCGGTGATCCGTACGGTGACAAACACTCCCCCGGACATAGAGCTGCCCTGCACGAAATCGACTGCTCCAGGAAACCTGGTCAAGCCGCCGTCTTCCTCCAGAGCGAAAACCTGGGAGACCGTTTCCAGAGTGGCCTCGGGACCGATCATGCCCCGCTGCATCGGCAGACAGCCGGTGGCGTTGGCCGCGCAGCTCATCTCGAACATCGTCTTGGTGCCGTCGACGTAAGAAGCAACCTGGTAGGGATCTTTATCGGCCTTTTTAGCCGATTCGGCCACGGTATCCGGGGTGGCAGCGGGGTTGAGCGGATTGTTTTTACCTTTGCCGATGACGATGACCTCGTACCCCAAACTGGTCACAAAGTCATAAAGTTCCATCAGGCAACCCGGCTCATCGCCGGACGAAACCGTGTACAGTATCCCGGCCTTTTGGGCCAGCTTGTGCAGGATATGCCCGACCGTCACATCGGCCTCGATGTTGATTAGCACCACGTCTTTGCCCTGTTCGATGCAGGCATAAGCGGTTTCGGCCCCGATGGCCGGAGACCAGGTCACGTCGGCGACGATATCAACATCCTCTAGTTGCGCAGCCAGGCCATAGGAACCGGTGATCACCCGTTTACCCGCCCGTAGAGCGTCCATCGCCGGACCGGGCGCGCTAGCCTCGACAATGTTGTCCTGTTCCACGCCGGTGGCTATGAATGCTTCCCAGGCCGCCTTTGGGTCGGCTTCGGCCAGTACGTTGACGGCCATGCCTGGCACGTGGGCCATCTGGGCCACAAAGCCACTGCCCATCCAGCCGGCGATCGTGGCGCCAACCCGAATCGGTTGGCCTTCAGCCTGATGGCGTAACAGTTCTTGACGTATCATTTACTTTCTCCTTACTTCGCAGCCACGGCCTCGCGGGCAGCTACGACAATGTCCTGCGAGGTCAGACCATACTTCTCCAACAGCGCGTCAGGTTCGCCCGAATCTGTGTAGGTGTCGGCCAATCCGACGAAGCGCATAGGCACGGGGTGGGTGGCGGCCACCACACGGGCAATGTTGCTGCCCATACCGCCGTGTAACAAATGCTCCTCTGCTGTAACGATCGCCCCTGTCTCGTGCGCAGCGGCGGTAATCGCTTCCGTATCCATTGGTCTGATGGTGTGCATGTCCAGTACACGCGCCCCGATTCCTTCTTCCGCCAGCATAGCCGCTGCATCCAACGCTGCGGCGACCATGAGACCGCAACCGATGATGGTCAGGTCGCTCCCTTCACGAACGACGTTGGCCTGGCCAATCTCGAAAGGACAATCCTCTTCGGGGTAGATGTGGGGCATAGCCACCCGGCTCGAGCGTAGATAGACCGGCCCGACATAGTCGGCCATGGCCCGCACAGCCTTGTGCATCGAAACCGGATCACAGGGTACCAGGATGACAAACGTAGGCAGGCCACCCATCAGGGCCAGGTCCTCTATGGCCATTGCAGTGGGGCCGTCCTTGCCCAGGGTGATTCCGCCGTGGCTGCCCACCACCTTGGCATTGGTACCGGCTATGGCGATGGACAGGCGAAGCTGGTCATACCCATTGCACAACAGGAACGATGACATACTGGTGATGAAAGGAATAAACCCGCAGTCGGCCAGTCCAGCCCCTATGCTGACCATGTTGCTTTCGGCCAGACCGATGTTGAAGAACCGCTCCGGGAACTCATGGCGTACGGCCAGCGTCTTGGTCGTGTTGGAGAGATCCCCATCCAGCACCAAGATCTTTGGATTTTCGCGGCAAAGTTCTAGCAAGGCGTTACCAAATACATCACGCATCGGTTTGGCCGGCTTGAGTCCTGCTTTTTTACCTAGTTGCATAATATCTCCTCCCGAGCTTTTTCGGCCTGTTCGGGGGTCAAGGCTCGACCGTGGAAGGTGTAGTCCGCTTCCACAAAACTCACGCCTTTCCCCTTGACCGTGTGAGCAATAATGACTGAAGGCCGGTCCTTGACCTCTTGTACAGTGTTCAAGGTCTTGATGAGGGCCTCAATGTCGTGTCCATCCACCTCCTCGACGTACCAACCGAAGCTGCGCCACTTTTCAACAAACGGCTCCAGGGCCATCTCCCGGCTAATCGGGCCGGTTTCCTGGTACTTGTTGTAGTCCACAATGGCCACGAGGTTATCGGCTTTAAAGTGGGCCGCCGCTATGGCTGCTTCCCAGATTTGGCCTTCCTCGCACTCACCGTCGCCCAACAGTACGTAAACGCGGTAGTTCAGTTTGTTGAGGCGGCCACCGAGGACGTGGCCCAATCCCACCGATATCCCCTTGCCCAACGAACCAGAGGTCGTTTCAATGCCGGGCAGCCGGCCCTGGACCGGGTGGCCTTCCACCGGGCTGTTTACCTGGCGCAGGCGCCACAGTTCTTCGCGATCAAAGTAACCGGCATGGGCCAACACCGCATAGAGCAATGGCGCAGCGTGTCCTTTGCTGAGAATCAAACGATCCCGTTCGGGCCAGGGCGGATCATCACTGCGATAGCGCAGGATGCCGCCAAAATACAGGGCCGTCAGGATTTCCGTTGCGGAGAAAGAACTCGAAGGGTGCCCTGAGCCTGCTTTCGTTGTCATGTCCAAGACGTCGAGCCGCAAACTCCGCGCTTTTTCTTTTAGGGCTTGCAAATCTGGTGTTTGAGACATATATTCCTCTCTTCGTCAATTTGAATGTTGGGTCAGAAATTCGTTTACTTCGGCCGCGGTGGGCAAGGCCGGAATCACGCCCTGGGTTAGCGCGGTTAAGGCTCCGACCGCATTGGCATAGCGCAAAATTTGGCCCAGTAGCGATGGGGAGAGCTGATCCTGCCAATTGTCGCTGGCCACAAGTTGGCAGAGCAGGCCAGCGGTGAAAGCGTCCCCACAACCGACCGCATCGACAGTACGCACGGTAAAGGCCGGCACATGTTCGCTGCCCCCAGCGACCTGGAAAAAGCTGCCATTTGGCCCCAGGGTGACCACGCACAGGTCGAGACCTTTTTGCAGCAGAACCTTGCTCCCGCCTGCCAGGTCGTTGCTACCGGAGAGTAGCTCTAGCTCGGTCTCGTTGACTTTGACCAGGTTGGCCTGGGGCAGCATGGTCATCATCACCTCATAAGCGTCATCCGGTCGGGGCCAGAGGCTGGGCCGGTAGTTGACGTCGAACGAGATCAAAGCTCCGGCCTCACGGGCCAGCCTGACCGCTTCAATCGTGGCCCTACGACTGGGCTCCTCAATCAGGCTGATTGAACCAAAGTGAAAGACGCGGGTTTGTTGTAACAGTTCCTGGTCCAACTCGTCTGCCCGGAGCAGCATATCGGCACCAGGGTTGCGATAAAACACGAACTCAGCCGTGTGCTCGTCCGGCATGGCGATAAAGGCCATCGTCGTTCGGGCGGTGGCGTCAAAGCGCATGCCTCGGGTCTCGACCTGCTCCTGGGCCAGGGTGTCAACCAGGTGGTGCCCAAAGGCGTCGTCGCCCACCTTGCCGATGAAGGCGCTCTTTGCACCCAACCGGGCCGCGGCGACGGCTACATTGGCCGGTGCCCCGCCCGGTTTGGGATGAAATGCCGATACTTCGACCAATCTTCGACCCAACTCAGCCGGGAACATGTCAATGAGCATCTCGCCAAGACAAACAATATCCATGGTTTACGTCCCTCCATAGGTGTCACTATCCGGGTTTTTTTGAATACGATGTTAGGTTCCACCCAGCATTCGGCGCATCATTTGCGAAATTTTGATCGCGTCGGAACTTTCGAAGCACTGGCGCAACTCATCGCGGGGGACGCGGTCCAGTAACTCCAGGTAGAAGTGCAGATTACGAATGCTCTCGTCAATGGCCTTCTCTGGTGGTTCGCGATAGGGAAACAGGTCCAGGCCGTACCAGCCATCGTAGCCCCATTCGTCGAGCCAGAACATGGCCTCCACGGTTTCCCACAGGTTGACCGTACCGACGATGACGTCGTCATCGAATAGTTTCCAGTTGTCATTCCAGTGGGTGTGGAAAAGTTTACCGTAGCGACAGGCCAGGGCAATCGACTCGGCCAGATTCTCTTTCATGATGAAAGCATGACCCATATCAATATTGATCCCCAGGTTGGGCCGGTTGATTTCGTTGATGATGGTCATACAATGGCCGATGGTCGGGAGCAGAATGTGCGTGCGGGGCTCAAAGGCTTTATATTCCAGCACAATTTTCTGCTCAGGGTTGTAATCGACCCACTCGGTCAACCCCTCGACCAGATTATCGAGGCGTTGGCGGTGATCGATTTGGAAGGGATAGTCATACCCATCCTGGGCCGGCCAATAGACCATGACTTCCGCTTCCATATATTGGGCAATATCGGTGGTCCGCTTGGCCAGATCAACAGCCTCCTGGCGCAACTTTTTATCCGGGTTGCTGAATTGCCCGAATTTCCAACGAGGATCGACCCACAGATGCGGACAGAACTGCACGATCTTCAGGCCAAGGTCATCGGCTAATGCCTTTAAAGACTTGTAGGTGTCGTCTGTGACCTCGGTTGGATAATGCATTTCCAGGCCACCCACCCCCTCGACTGAGGCCGCCAACTTGAATCGTTCTTCAATGGTCTTGTCTGGCCGGTAGCCTTGTTTAACAAAGCGGTCGCTCGTAGCGCCCAGAAACCAGATACCTGCTGAAACTTTTAGTTTTCTCATCGATGCCTCCCTACCTAAATAATGTTGGACAAAATAGAAGTGAAACGTATTGCGTGTTGCGTGTTACGTTGATCTGGTCACGTAGCACGTAACACGTAATACGCTTCGTCTAGACAGTAAGCAGATTTAACTGTAGACTCAGTACATCCAAATTTGCTCTAGCTGGTCCGCTCCGAGCTTGAAAATTGGATCTACTGAGACTATGCTAATCACGAAGTTCGTTGTACAAGGCGTACCGGTCCCCCCGGTGGTATAGCCGTAGAAACTCGACGGGTATATTCTGTTGGGAATAGGAGACGCGCTCAATATAGAGCAAAGCTGCCTTGGCAGGGATCGAGAGCTTATGGGCCAATTTACGGGTGGCCGGTATGGCCCGAATAACCTGCTTGGCTCTCATCCAGCGAATGCCGTACTCATTGTCAAGGATTTCACGCAGGGGATTCTGAGCGTAGTCGTGCTGCAAAACGCCGGGACAATAGCGATGAACCAGGTGTGATTCTTCAATGCTCATCGGCTCGCCATCAGCCAGACGCAGGCGTTCTACACAAGCCAACTCTTCACCCGGCTCAACCTGTAACTTTTTGGCAATGTCCAGGGGAGCGGGCATAAGGCCGGAAGATAGAACTTTTGTGCCGGGGTAAAAACCTCGCTGGCGCATATCGTCAGTGAAACTGACGATGCGACTCAAACCTTGTTCCACCGTCGGATGAGCCACAAACGTGCCCCGCCCCCGTTGCCGGTAGATCAAACCGTCGTTGACCAGGGCCTCAAGTGCCTGGCGTACCGTGATGCGGCTGACCTGATATTGTTGAATCAATTCTGACTCCGAGGGTAGCATATCCCCCGGTTTCCACTCGCCCCGCAAGATACCGCTACGCAGTATCTCGTACAGTTGGTGGTAAAACGGCAATTTGCTATCGCGAACAATTGCATTCATAATCAGTTCGGACTCAAACAGGGTTATTACTCTTAATGACTTAATAGCATAACGTTATAATATTATAATATTATGCCCAAAAAGTCAAGAGACAAAGCAAAATTTGGTCGTGTCTCGGGTTTTAGGTAGGGCGGCATCCCTATGCCGCCGCTAACGTATAGGGATACGTTAACTACCCAAAATCTGGAACGGGTCCCAAAATTTGCTCATTGCCAAGTTTCTGGGGTAACCTATTAAAAATATATCTACGATTTTTTTAAGGAGGAACTTTGGCCTGGTATCTCTATCTCGCCATTATCGCAGCCGGCTTTGTGGCCGGTTTTATCAATACGTTAGCCGGTAGTGGTTCACTGGTTACCCTACCCCTGCTTATTTTCATCGGCTTGCCGGCCAATGTGGCTAATGGGACCAACCGGGTGGGCATTTTGCTACAAAATGTAGTCGGTGTGAGCAGTTTCCGCCAACAGCGAGTGCTTAATTTGCGGCATGGCCTGCTCTTGGCTGTCCCGGCTATACTCGGTTCTCTTGTCGGTGCCCAAATTGCCGTCAACCTGGACGAACAGATGATGCGCCGGACCATCGGGGCGTTGATGGTTATGATGCTGGTGGTCATCCTGGTTCGCCCCAAGCGCTGGCTGGAGGGGCGACCAGAAGCTATCCATGAACGGCCTGGTTGGAAGGAGTGGATAATTTTCTTTGCGATTGGGGTCTATGGTGGTTTCATTCAGGCTGGGGTGGGCATCTTTCTACTGGCCGGGTTGGTCTTGGCCGCCGGTTACGACCTGGTACGAGCTAATGCTGTTAAAGTGCTCATTGTCTTGTGCTTCACGATATTTGCCCTGGCCGTGTTTATGTTCAACGGACAGGTGCAGTGGGGGATAGGCTTGATCCTGGCAATCGGGAACATGCTCGGGGCCTGGGTTGCCTCCCGGATGGCCGTGAAGCGAGGGGCGGTCTTTGTGCGCTGGTTGCTCATCGTCGTGGTGGCGGTGTCGGCGGCCATGTTGCTGGGTGTGTCCGATCTTATCACCCGGCTGTTTTGAGGCCCCCCAACTAAAAGTACATTACGCCCAAGCAGGCACTTTAACCCACTGACCAGTTTCGGCGGATTGAGTTAGCGCCTCGAGTACGGCTTGATTCTGAACCCCAACTGAAAAGTCAGGATTACAAGGCGTGTCGCTGGCGATCGCCTTGAGGAAATCAGCGACCTGATGAATGTGGGACTCCTCCCAGCCCAGAATGTGTCCGGGCGGCCACCAGGCGCTGACGTAGGGATGCTCACCATCCGTCACGTTGATGGTGCGCCAACCACGATGGTTGGTCGGGTCGTCTTTGAAATACAGCTCAAGCTCGTTCATTCGTTCCAGGTTGAAGGCGAGCGAACCTTGGCTGCCGTTGAGCTCGAAGGAGTTGTAGTTTAGGCGACCGGTGGCCAAGCGGGTGCCTTCAAACGTACCGGTAGCGCCGTTGGCAAAGCGGGTCAGAAAGGCAAAGCAATCGTCTACGGTCACCGGGCCTTTGGTTTGTGAGCCGGTGGCACTCAGACCGGTCATTTCAGCCGGGAGAGGGCGCTCTTTGATGAAGGTTTTGGTCATACCGGTCACTTCCTCGATTGGCCCGACCAAAAAGTGGGCCAGGTCCACAATGTGGGAGGCCAGGTCGCCGATGGCACCGGTACCGGCGATGTTCTTGTCCAAGCGCCAGACCAGCGGAAACTCCGGATCGACAATCCAATCCTGGTTATAAACGGCCCGCCAATGCACAATGTCGCCAATATCGCCGCTATCCACGATGGCCTTGGCCAGGGCAATGGCCGGTACACGCCGATAATTAAAGCCGATCTGGTGTTTAATGCCAGCCTTGACCGCCTCGGCGTGCATCTCCTTGGCCTCAGCCAGAGTCATAGCCATCGGCTTTTCCAATAAAATGTGTTTACCGGCCTTGGCCGCAGCCACGGTAATGGGATGATGGCTGCTGTTGGGCGTGCCGATGTCAATGGCATCGATATCGTCCCGTTCGACCAGTTTTCGCCAGTCTGTCTCATAACTCTGCCAGCCGTGCTGCTTGGCAAACTCGGCGACGGCTGGCTCATCCCGGCCACAAACAGCCACCAGCTCTACGTCTTCACCAATGTCAAAGAAATAGGGAGCCGTACGGTAAGCGTGGGCGTGGGCTTTGCCCATAAATTTGTATCCGACCATTCCGATTTTCATGATGGTTAAAGCCTCCTTGTTTGATAAAAACAAACATTATAATATTATGATATTATAAGAAAGTCAAGAAAATTATTGACAAATGCCCCCGTTCGTGGTAAATTGGGCCTCTCAAAGTTTGTGAGAAATTACTCAACTAGTGATAAGGAGTCAGCCATGCCAAAAATTAAAGGTCCAGCTATTTTTCTTGCCCAATTTCTGAGGGATGAGGAACCATACGACAACATAAAAAACATTGGCAAGTGGGTTGCCAGCTTGGGCTATAAGGGAGTGCAGATCCCGACCTGGGACTCGCGCCTCTTCGACTTAGACAAGGCTGCGGAATCCAAAACTTACTGCGATGAATACAAAGGGATGCTTAAAGACATGGGCCTCGAACCGACCGAGTTAGGGGGCTACCTGGCGGGCCAGATCCTGGCCGTACATCCGGCCTATGAAACTATGTTTGAGGTGTTTCACCCGGCCGGCTTGAAAGGTGAGGTCAGGACAGAATGGGCGGTCGGCGAATTAAAGAAATGTATTCGGGCTTCGGTTAACATGGGCACCGACGTGATCCCCGTGCTGTCCGGGGGCTTTGCCTGGCATATGGTCTATCCCTGGCCGCAGCGCCCGGAGGGGATTATCGAAGAAGCCTTTAAGGAGCTGGCCAAGCGTTGGCGACCGCTCCTGGACTTGGCTCATGAGAATGGCAAGGTCTTCGCCTATGAGCTTCACCCCGGATCGGACATTTACGACGGGGCCACCTACGAGATGTTCCTCGATTACACAGACAACCACCCGGCCGCATGCTTGAACTACGATGCCAGCCATTTCGTCCTGCAACAACTCGATTACCTTGAGTTCATCAAGCTATACGGTGAACGGATTAGGGGTTTCCACGTCAAGGACGCCGAATTCCACCCGACTGGCCGCGTTGGAGTGTATGGCGGCTATCAGTCCTGGACCGGGCGGGCCGGTCGATTCCGGTCTCTCGGGGACGGCCAGGTTGACTTTAAGCGGGTGTTTACCCTGCTGACCGAGGCCGGCTATACCGGTTGGGCGGTCCTGGAATGGGAGTGCTGTGTTAAGAGCCCCGAGCAGGGAGCGGCTGAAGGGGCACCCTTTATTGCCAGTCACATCATTGAGACCACCGCGGTGGCCTTCGATGATTTCGCTGGCGCCGAGACAGACGTGGCCCGGAATCGGCAAATCCTGGGCTTGAGTTGACCAGTCTAAATAACTAACCAATCTTCGCCTCAAAACCGCAGGGCCGACAAGTGAATGACTCACGGATTTGCCCGGATAGACCCGGATAAAAAATAAATCTGTGTTAATCTGTGTGAATCTGTGAGCAAAAATTTTGTTGTCTCAACTATTTATCCCTTTCCCTTTTATCGTGCAACAACTCTTACAAGGAGGTAAGATAATATTATGAGCGGTAAAACTATTGTTGTGTTGGCGACCTTGGATACCAAAGGGCACGAGGCCCAGTATCTGCGGGAGCAGATTGAAAAGTTGGGTGACAAGGCCCTGGTGGTTGACGTGGGTGTCGTGGGCACCCCCGCTGCCAAAGCTGACGTCACCCGGGAGGAAGTGGCCGAGGCAGGTGGCATGCCCCTGGCTAAACTTCTGGAGAAGCCTGACCGGGAGGTGGCCGCCCCTATTATGGCCGACGGCGCGACCAAGATTGTGACTGAAATGGTGGCTGAAGGTAAAGTGCATGGCATCATGGCTATGGGAGGCACGCAGGGTACCACCCTGGCCACTAAAGTCATGCGCGCTTTGCCATACGGTTTCCCTAAGGTGATGGTTTCCACGATGGCCTCCGGAAACGTCGCGCCTTGGGTAGACATCAAGGACATCACGATGATGTTCTCGGTAACCGATATACTGGGGCTGAATCTCGTCACCCGCAAGATCCTGGCCAACGCTGCCGGGGCTGTTTGTGGGATGGCCGAGGTGGACGTGAGACTGGAACGGGGTGAAAAGCCCCTGGTGGCTGTAACAACCGTGGGTATCACCACGCAGGGGGCGATGAAAGCCATCGAACTGCTTGAGGCGGCTGGCTATGAAACGATTGTGTTCCACGCCATTGGCCCAGGTGGACGCGCCATGGAACAGATGATGAAGGAAGGTATCATCGGGGCGGTGCTGGACTACTCGACCATTGAGGTGTCCAACGAAATGCACGCTGCCTTGCTGGCTGGTGGTCAGGAACGCCTGACCACAGCCGGGAAGCTTGGTATCCCGCAGGTGCTTTGCCCGGGTGCGATTGAGGTGCTGGTCTTCAATGAGCCGGAGACGGTCCCTGAGAAATACGCAGGTCGCACCCTGATCCGCCATAGTCCCCAGATCACCGATTTACGTTTAAACAAGGAAGAGATGGCCGAAGTGGGCCAAGAAGTGGCCCGCCGTCTGCAGTACACCAAGGACGAAGCGGTCTTCATGATCCCGACCGCGGGATATGACAGCTATGCGGTCAAGGGCCAAGGCTTCTATGATCCGGAGGCCGACGCAGCCTTTGTGGCCGAGTTGAAGGCCAACCTGCCCGACAATTTCCGAATCATTGAACGGAACACCCATATTGAAGACCCCGCTTTTGCGACAGAAGCAGTAGAACTGTTGATCTCCCTAATTAAAAAGCGGCAACAGTAATACGAATAGGAGGTACGTACAATGGCTAAACGTTATACCCGCCAGGAGTTCCTGGATCGCCTGTGGGGCGAGATCAAACGTGGCAAACCGTTGGTGATGACCGGCGCAGGCAACGGCATTGCCGCCAAATTCATTGAGCGTGGCGGAATCGATATTCTGGGCGTCTATAACACGGGTTATTTCCGGATGCAAGGCTACGGTTCGTTGGCCGGTATGTTGCCAATGGCAGACGCTAATGAAATGGTTTATCAAATTGGGAAACGGGAAGTGCTGCCGCAGGTCAAAGAAGTGCCGGTGATTGCCGGCCTGAACGGCGTGGATGTCCTGCGCGACATGCGACTCTTCCTTGAAGAATGCAAACACATCGGCTTTTCAGGCGTACACAACTTCCCGACGGTAGCCTGGTTCGATGGTGAGTTCCGTAAAACCTTAGAAAAGACCGGGTTAGGCTACCAGCACGAAATCGAGATGCTGAAGATGGCCCGCGAGCTGGACATACTGACCATCGGTTACGCTTTCAACGAGGAAGATGCCGAGCGGTTGTTGAAAGAAGCCGCCCCTGACATCTTCATCTTCCACGCCGGGATCACCCGGGGCGGGTCGACGGGTTACGAGGAGAGCCGGTCAATTGAGGAAATGGCGAAACGTAGCCAGGTCCACTACGATCTGGCCAAGAAGATCAAACCGGACGTGATCTTGCTAGCTCACGGTGCGGCTCTGGTGAATCCCGAGGATGGACAATATATGCTTGACCACACCGATTGCCACGGCGTGCAGTTAGGATCCAGCATTGAACGTATGGCTATCGAAAGGCCATTAGAGGAGCGGGCGGCCTCGTTCAAGGCCGTGCATTTTCCAGAAGGGGCTAAGCGCTGGTAGTGGTGCTTGTTGAGGCATTATGACGCTGAGAGTGACTTTCTTTGGCAATTCCCAAAGCATCTTCAGCAACCGCCATTTTCAGGCGCTGACCCAAACGCCGGCTAAACTGGTAGGGGTCGTTGATGTACCGTCCTCAAAGCGGACGTCAACGAACCCTGCCAGGGCCAACTACCCAAGTTTTGTCGAGGTTGCGCTTCAGCAGGGGGTGCCAGTGTTTGAGCCCCTCAACCCCAACCGGCCGGAATTTGTGGAGACGATAAGCGATTGCTCGCCCGATCTGTTTATGGCAGTTGGATATATGTACCTGCTGAAGGAGCCACTCCTGTCGGTGCCTCGAATCCTGGCAGCCAACTTTCACGCTTCGTTGCTCCCCGCCTACCGCGGCAAGCACCCGGTGTTCTGGGCCTTGCGGAATGGCGAACGTTGGACCGGCCTGACGGTGCATGTGATGGACCCGAATTTCGACACGGGCGACATTCTCTATCAGGTACGGGTGCGAACCCGCAAACAGGACTCGGTAACCAGCCTGTATGACCGGATTATGGATCGGAGTGTTGACCTGGTAGCCCGGCTGATCGAAGATGCCGAACAAGGCACGCTTCACCGCACGCCCCAGCCTGAATCTGGAGCGTTTTACTATTCATCGGTGCATGAGGAAAATTTCAGACTTGACTGGTCTCAGGATGCCGGGCAACTGCGCCGTTGGATTCAGACGACGCCAGGCCGGTGCTTCTGCGATATAGCCGGCCAGCGGGTCTTTTTCATAGACGCCAGGGTGGTCACCAGTCGAAGCGATGCGCCTCCTGGTACACTGATTCGAATAGGCCGGACCGGCTGTACTGTAGCCACGGGTAAAAGTACCTTGTACCTCCGCCAGGTAAAGCTCGACCAGTCTGGTGAGTTATCTATGCCGCAGTTATGTCATAAACTTGGCCTGGAACCAGGAGATTTGCTTCAATAAACGATCTATTTTACGCTTTAAGTTTTGTGCCGCACCTGCGACACTGCCTCAATCAATCGGTCATAATCCACTGGCGCCACCAGGTATTCCGCTGCCCCGGCCTCGAAGGCGGCTTCTTTCATCTCCGGCACATTCCAGGCGGAAACGAAGAGAATCGGCAGGTCCGGGAAATGCTTGCGAATCTCCCGGGTGGCCTCGACACCATCCATGCGCGGCATCCGGTAATCCATCAACACCACGTCAATCAAGGCCCCACTGGTTTCAATTAGCTCGAGGGCGTTTTGGCCATCAGTGGCTTCCAGAACCTTCAGACCGGCGAATCGCAACATCTCCACATAGGTGGCCCGGGCATCGGGTGTATCGTCGACGACCAGAGCCACGGCAGCGCCACTGGCTACATCTTGCCCTGCTTCTTCCCGACGTTTGATCCTGAATTGATCGACCATCTGCTGGACAAGTTGCACCTCAGTCGAGGATAAATCCTGGGCGCTGAGGAGTAGCTTTTGCAGGTCACTCCTTTGCAGAGCGGTTTCCAACTCCGAGGCAGTCTCGCTGACCTCTTTGGCCGGCACGTACCCGGCTATTTCTAGCACAAAGAGGGGCTCAACGCCGAAGAAGTCGGCCAGTTTGTGGCAAGTTTCCGGGCTGGGCTTGACCTCTGGATGGTTCAGCAACTGGTACAGAGTGTTTGGACTTAAACCGGCCTCTATGGAAAGCCGCCGGGTACTGAATTTCTTCCCCTGCTTCCTCTCCAAAGCTTCCCACTCAGTTTTTAACCAATCAACGAATTTAGACATCGCCTCTCCCTATACATATTACAGTATACAGGTAACAATAATAATTTGCAAAGAAAGCTTAAAATTTGTCGAAAAAGCCATTTTTTAAGTTGACTTTTCACCAAACATGGACTAATATACATATACTCATAGTGATTAACCAATACACATTGTAATATGTATTTTGATTATGGAAAACCAAACGACTTTACCTGCCGCGAACTTCTCAGCCGAAACACGAAACCTCAATCTCATCCGATTAGCCCAAGAAACCTTCGACCTTTTGGTGATTGGTGGTGGTATCACCGGGGCCGCAATTGCCAACGAGGCCGCCCGGCGTGGTTACAAAGTGGCCCTGGTAGAACAAGGAGATTTTGCCAGCGGCACCAGTAGCAGATCATCCAAACTGATACACGGTGGTCTCCGCTACCTGGCGACATTGAAGTTTGGTCTGGTTCTTGAAGCTTGCCACCAACGAGACAGGCTGCTCGAACTGGCTCCTCACCTGGTTTGGCCCTTGCCCTTTGTGCTGCCCGTTTATCGAAATGGGTTTCGGTCCCTGGGGCAAATTCGCACGGCCATGTGGCTCTACGATGCCCTGGCTACCTTTCACCACATCCCGGGTCACTCTTTATGGTCTGGCCAACGGCTATGGCCCGGTCATCGTATGTACTCAGCAAACCGTATCCTGGCTGAGGAACCGCTTCTAAAGTCCCACGACTTGCTCGGAGCCGCTCGTTATTATGATTGCGGCACCGACGACGCCCGACTGACTCTGGTCACTCTCCTTGATGCTCATCGAGCTGGCGCAGTCCTGGCCAACTATACCAAGGTGATAGGGTTGCTACAGACCAGAAGCCGGGTGGTTGGAGCCCAGGTTTGTGACCGGCGAAGTGGGGTAGAGGTAGAAGTTCGGGCTCGTATTGTTATGAGCGCCGTCGGGCCATGGACCGATAAACTGTTGTCATTGGCCGGGAGATCAGTACAGTCCTGGCTGCACCCAACGAAAGGAGCCCACATTGTTGTTAGCCGGGAGCGGTTATCCAGCCAGGCCGCCCTCACCTTCAACGCCCCTGGCGACGGACGGTTCATGTTTCTTGTTCCCTGGGGCAGCCGGGCGATCATTGGCACAACCGACACCGACTACAGCGGAGACCCGGACGAACTCTTCGCTACCTCAGAGGATGTTACCTACATTTTGGAAGCCGCTCAAAACGCTTTCCCATCCGCTCGTTTGAGTGAAGACGATGTGATCAGCACCTACGCTGGTGTACGTCCCCTGATCAGGGAACGTAGAGACTGCTGGCCTCATATCTGGTCACGCTCTAACGATACCCGATCACGCCAGCATCGTATCAGCGAAGTCAGACCAGGTTTGATAGCCATCGCCGGCGGTAAATTCACCACCCACCGGCCCATGGCCCGGGCAGCGGTCAACGAAGTGGCTCACATCCTGGCCTATGAATACCACACATTCCCCGCTGAGGTTAAGAATGACCCTTCGCCTCCTCTTCCCGGTGGCGAGGTGGACGATTGGCACACTTATCAAGCCCAACAACAAGCAGCAATCGCCGCCGGGAGTGGATTGCCGGACGAAGTGACCGGGTATCTGGTGACCACGTATGGCAGCGAAGTCAGCCAGGTCCTGATGCTCCTGGCCGAACAGCCAACTTTGGCCGAGTGTATCACGCCCGACTTGCCGGTCATCAAGGCCCAGGTGGTGCACGCCATCCGCCAGGAAATGGCCCTCACCCTGACTGATATTCTGGACCGCCGGACCCATGTTATGACTCGGGCCGCCGACCAGGGATTGGGGGCTGTCCAAGCCATGGCCGATTTGATGGTCGCCGAGTTGGGCTGGACACCCGCAGAACGAGCCGCTCAGGTAGCCGCCTATCGGCAGGCGGTGGCCACCAGCCGCCGCTGGCGGGACGGTAGACATAAATTCAGTTACGATGGAGACGACAATGACGATAATGCAGCCCACCAAAGTTGTCAATTGGGACAGACAACTTCGAACCAAAAGCTACCAAAAACAAAAGATTGCCTCAGCCCTGTTGGTCGTCAATAAACCCTCTGGCAATGGCCGGACCAGGGCAGAGCTTAAACGCTTGCAAGCCGGGTTCCACCATTACTTCGCCCCGATTACCAGGCGTATGGTTACAATTACGACTGCACACGACGAAGTCATACAGGTTACCCAGGATTTTCTGACTTCGTTCCCAGGCCCCTGGTTGCTATTATCAGGCGGTGGCGGTGGTACCAACCGGGCCCTGGTCCAGGGCCTGCTGGCAGAAGTCAAAAAAGGGACGGTTCAGCCGGATGATGTTCAGATTAGCACCTTGCGCCTGGGCTCAGGAAACCTGCTCCCCAGACACTTTGGCTTACCCAGGGAACCGCTGGCGGCCCTGCGAGGCATCGCTGATGACCTCTTCACCGGACGGCACTCCCCCTGTTGTGTCTACCGATGCACTTTTCATTACCCTGACGGCCACACCTGGGTCGCCTACGGACTGACGATGGGCGGGGTTGGACAATTTGCCCGTGTGCCTGACGATATCAAACGTTGGCGGGAAAAACACGTCAGATTGATGCAGTGGGCCGCTCGAGGGGTGCCCCTGGAAAACATCAATACCTTTCAATACATCGCCTTCAGCCTGGTACGGGCCATGAAATGTATGCTCCAGCCCGGGCAGGCTGAATTGGTCGAAGTCAGATACGACGGGCACTGTGAGCGCTTCCGCTTATTTTCCGGGATCCTGATTAACTTTGATTTTCCGCAACTCCCCTTCCAGGGAGGCTGTGCTGTTGATGAACCCCGCCTGGTCCTTTGTCTCCTGCCCCAAGCCGGACGCGGCCAGACCCTTTCGACCTTGTTGAGTTGGCCAAATCTGAATGACTGCGTTCGCAAATACGAAATCACGCCTGAGCGGCCAATAGAGATCCTGTTTTTAGAGAACGGCCAGACCACCCTGGCCCTGGATGAAGACACCTTCACCGCCCCAGATCGAATTAGCTTCGACGTAGCCACCCTGATCAGGTTTGTGACGGGTGCTTTACCCAGAGAGGAAAGTGTGGGGCAGATTAATACTCGATACGAAACGTAGGCTCGATACGAAACGTAGGCGGGGCATCCCTATGCCCCGCTGACGCATGGCTCTACTTTCTACATCTTGGGCAAAAGAAAGGGAAATTAATGAGCCTGTACATTAGCCTCATCGGTATTGACGGCAGCGGTAAAAGTACCATCACCCCGGCCCTGGCTAACCTGGTCGCCGCCGAATTAGGCCTGACCACTGTAGCCGTTGGGGACGACTGCTGGGGCAAAACCCCGGCAGAGGACCTGTTCCGGCCGGGTTTCATTCCCGACCGGGAAATGTTTGTCAGCCGGCTGGGACGATTATTCCGGCAAGGGGCCAAGGCCGCCACTGCCAGGCGACGGCTTTATCCGCCTTTGAAGCTAGGCCAACTTGCTCTGCAAGAGCGGGCTGTCAGCGGGTTGGCCACCACCTACCAACCCGACGTGATCTTCAGCGACGGTAACTTACTGTTCTCAGCGGCCGGGCGGGTGATCAACTACGTAGATTTGCAGGCTAACCCGACGGCCCCTACTCCCTTGTCCGTCAACTTAAGGGAATATCTTAAGCTGACGGATATGCCCCTTAACCCCTTGCCCTACCTCGAAAGTCTGTACAATTACGTTTTTGCCGGCCAGCCACTCCCCCCAGAAATCGTGCGAACCATACCCGGCTTGAGATTGATGCGCTGGTTGCACTGGTTGGATCAACAGTTTAAGCTCGATCTCTTGCGTCTCCCGGATGCGGTTATCCTCCTGGATATCGAGCCGGAGATTGCCCTGGCTCGCTTGCGGACCGCAGGCCAGACCCTCGATCACCACGAGAATCTGCACGATCTGAGCCAGGCTCAAGTGATGTACCGGGGCGTGATTGAGTTTTTCCGTCGTCGCCAGGGTGAAACGAGGACAGCCGTGATTGACGTCACGGACCTTTCAATCGGCCAAACCCTGGCCCAGGGGATCGATTTTGTCCGTAGTCTGCCCCTGCAACAAAGAGACGGCGGAGCGGAGCGGGAGCTATTGGGCACGACCGGCGAAGCCCTATCGAAACCTTCTGTCATGTTAAAGAAGGTACTGAGTTACCGCTATCTGGTCCGGTATACCTTGCCCCATCTACACCGGGGCAGCGCCCACGAGTTGACCTTCCCCTTCTCGAAACTGGGACGGCTCTTCTTTAGAGAGGGGTATTCAGCCAGAGTCATGCGGGCCATCTACCTGCGGGACAGTCAAAAATACGGTCTGTTGGACACCATCTTCCTGGACTATCCGCTCCACCGGGCTGTCTATAACCGCCTCCAGATTTTGCAGCGGGCCGTACACAGGGAAATCCGACAGCGTCTGGACAACTTACCGCCTGGCGGGACGATCAAGGTGATGACCGCGCCCAGCGGGTACGCCTTTGACCTGTTCCAACCCCTGGAACGATTGACCCAATCGGGGTGGACCGGTACTCAATCGGTTCACATTCTCGCTTCAGACCTTGACCCGGCTGGTGACATCGAACAGGAGCTGATTCAGACCGGGCAGGCGCTGGGCATTCGTCTTGAATTTGGGCGGGGAGACCTGACCTCGGTCGGGATGCGGGACACGTTCAAACAAGCAGGACCGTACGACATGGTCCTATTTGTGGGCCTTTCTTGCTGGATCTCCAAGAGCCACCTGGTCGATCATCTCAAACTGATTCGCCGCGACCTGCTGGCCCCAGGGGGAGTCCTCTTTACCGATTGCTTCACCCCTCAGGCTTTTGCCCTTTCGGGTAAATATATCGGGTACAAGGCGAACTACTACAGCCCCCCTGAGTTTACCCATATTCTGGCCTATTGCGGTTTTGATCCGGCCAACATAGCCTGGACAAGCGACCCCGAAGGAATCAACCACGTTTGTGTGGCCCGCGCTGCCCCGTGCCGGGAGAGTGCAGGCCAGATTTTTGATGGTAGAGCGGTATCCCTCTGTCTGCCCGCCTCTGCTACCCAAATTTTGGAACGTAACTATTGTCACTCATCAAGGTTGTAGACCCGAGCGGCGTTATCATGGCCGACTTGCCTGGCCAGAGAAGGCGAAAGCTGGCCAAGAATGGGCCACGTCTCCTCGAATGATTGCGGCCTACGGGGTGTACGTCCAGGAATTCCATAGAACTCGTCGCTCCCGACCATGAAGCGATCAGGAAAATTCCCGATCAGTTCCAGCCATTCCGGACGGGCCTTCCAGTTCTCATCGACCAGACGGTTTGGCATCGGGTCGCCGCCCATAGTGAATTCACGTTCTTCAACCCTCAGGGCCAAGTAGAGATTGGGATGGACTCCGAGTAGCTGTCGTAGGAGCTCAATCGTCAAATACCCCGTGTTGTCCCACCCGATGTGTTGCCAAACGATCCGGGCGTCTTGATTATGAGCGAGAAGGCGCTCAAAAGCCGGGATATTTGCCTGGATGACGGGCGGATTGCTCGAACATACGCGATCGAGGCCAGAAGGTAAATCCATATCTTGGGGTACTGCCTCCATGTGCAAATCAATGGGAACGTCATGACGTGCTGCGATGTCCGCCAAAAGCAGAAACAAGGGATGGTCAGGCAGCGCCTCTTCGAAGTGGTGTTCCTCGGTGAAGCAAAAGTGGAGCGCGCCCATTTCCCCGAATCCCCTGGCGCCAGCGCGAATTAGCTCCTCGGCCTCTTCCTCGAACCGAGCTCGGACTTCTGGGGTCACTGCAGATGCTTCCGTGCCATGGATCAGGCGGTTGAGCTTATCCCCGCCCGCGACCAGAAAGAGTCGGTCCGGGTATTTCCTCACGCCCCCCAAGAGGTCCCGGTAGTCGGAAACACCGGTTTGTCCGGGGATCTGAGGGGGAGGCATGATGAGTGCCTTGGCAACGCCTAGACGGTCCATTTGAGCGATTAAATTCTCTGCAGCCGCCTCGTAATTCTTGACCACCATGCCTCCCGACCTGTATAGGCCGTCCAAATGCACGTGTGTGTCGATGTAGCCGTTCTCATCTGGCTGCTCATCAGTCGGGATGGTACCGCCCCTTACAATTGCACATGCCATCAGCAACGCTGCAGCCATCATCAGTAATTTTCCGTGCAGTGAGCTATGCATATTATTCTCCTTCTCTTATTCTCGCCTCGCGCTCCAGATGGCCGCCTGGCGACAGCTTTCGCAGGACGAATTTATCTAACGGCCTTCCAACAAATATCCTAAACATCGTTATCCTCGCTCTATTTTCTGTTCTCTCAGCCATCCCCCCCAAAAACAAAAACCGCGCCCCTTGACCAGGCGGTGCGGTTGTCATACAATATCGGACAAACTCCACCGGCCAACCTTTGCCCGGTCGGAACGATCGTACAAAAATCCTCTCTACTCACATCGAGGAATTTTTTCTTTAGTTGACAGTATATCACGATTCCCCAATATTGTCAGAGCGTGTCTGGAAATTCAGGATTTAGTCACTACAAGCATTTTTCAGACACCCTTTCAGGAGCGAGACTTGAATGTCCGGAAAATACGTTTTAGCCAGCGACTTGGGCTCCGGCAGTTGTAAGACCGTTATTCTCGACCGGTCGGGTCGGGTGGTCAGTAGCGCCGGGGCCGAGTACCCGACCTTCTACCCCCACCCCGGCTGGGTGGAGCAAAACCCGGATGATTGGTATCGAGCTTTGGCCCAAACGACCCGCCAGGCCATCGACCAGGCCGGTATCTTGACCACCGAGATCACCCTGGTGGGCCTGGTGGGGGTGACGCATAATGCCGTGCTGCTTGATGAACACGACCGCCCTTTGCGGAATTGCATTTTGACCTTTGATCAGCGCAGTGGCCCGCAGTGCGACCAGATTTTGGAGCGATGGGGGGAACGGGTGCAAAACGAAGCCCTCAATGCCGTCACGCCCCTGTGGACGTGGCCCCAACTGCTGTGGCTCAAACAAAATGAGCCGGATATCTGGCAGGCTACGCGCCGCATCTTGTTTCAAAAAGATTACGTCCGCCACCGGCTGGCCCCGGCCTACGTCACCGATACGATTGACGCCGCCGGAACCCTTCTCTTCAATCCCCGCGCCGAGCAATGGATCACTGATTTTTGGATCGATCTTGGTTTGCCAGTCATGGGTTTGCCCCGGCTGGTGCAGCCGATGGAGGTCGTGGCCGAGGTGAGTCAGCAGGCTGCCCGGGAGACCGGCCTGGCTCCGGGTACACCGGTCATAGCCGGGACAACGGACACCGTGGCCGAGGTTTTTGGCTCTGGCTTGCTCCGGCCGGGGCAGGGAATGGTCAAGCTGGCCAGCGTGGGTCGCCTGGCCGTGGTGGCCACAAACCCAATACCCAAACCACACATTCTTAATTACCGGCACGTGTTGGCTGATTTGTGGTACCCCGGCAGCGGCACAAAATCTGCGGCCACGACGCCCCGCTGGCTGCGGGATAATTTATGGGGAGGACCTTCCTTTACCGAGATGGACGAGGCTGCGGCCAAAATTCGACCTGGGAGTGAGGGACTTTTGTTTCAACCCCATCTACTGGGTGAGTGGGCTCCGTATTGGGACGATCACCTGCGGGCCAATTTTATCGGGGCCACCATGCGCCACACCCAGGCCCACTTTACCCGGGCCGCTCTGGAAGGCGTGGCCTTTGCCTTGCGGGATGCTATTGAAGCCCTGGCCCGGATCGGCTTGCCGTATCAAGAGTACCGGTTGATTGGCGGCGGGGCCAAAAGCCGGCTCTGGGCTCAGATTGTCAGTGACGTGTTGGGACAGCCGTTACTCTTGCCCGTGGAGCAGGATGCAGCCTACGGGGCGGCTTTGATCACCGGCCTGGCTGCCGGCCTGCTTGATCCTGCCCCGCCGGCCATCGAGGCCCTGATTCAGATCCAGGCCCACCTTGAACCGGATACCCGAAACCACGCCCTTTATAACGAGCTGTTTGAGATTTATTGTGAGGCTGATAAAAGCCTGATCGACATTGCTCATCGCTTGACGGCGTTTGAGCAAGGGGTAGATCTTAGTTAAATCAATATGTCCTCAAGAATCTCTGCCGCATCTATGACGAATTTGGGACAAAGGGTTGTGAAAAGCTCCTGCTCTTTGGCCACTTCCATTCCTTCTGGCGTACTGATGTCGCAACTGAGTAGCTCTTTGCAGATTATTGACCCGTGGCGAGCCTTAAATCTATCCGCAAATTCTCTAACCAGTTCATAAGTCTTTTCTTTGGCTGCCCTGTCTTCGACGTTAATTGCCCCATATTTCAGGCCGATTGTCATAAAAGCACCGGCCACCGCGCCACATGTTTCAGCCATACGCCCCATACCACCGCCAAATCCTGCGGCAATTTTTAAGGCTGTTTCACGGCTAAGGCCGAGTTCTTCCCCATAGGTTGAAAAGATCGCTTGGGAACAGGAAAAACCTTCTGCAAAGCGATATAAAACAAGCTCCTTCTTACTCATGTCAAATCTCCAATCAGTTTTGGCTCATAAAACTTTCATCGGCGCGGTTTCAAAGGATTTGATGTGCCGTATTTCCAGGAACAGGATGAGAAAGGCCAGCAGGAAAGCCAGCGGAAAGAGGATGAGCGATATTTGTAAAGAGCCGTATCTGGCGATGAGAGACATCAGAAACGGAATGACGATGCCCCCCAGCGGGGCAGCCACTTTGATCGTCCCTAACACCGTCCCAGCCATGTCTTTATAGAGTAACCCGGCCAGAGTGATCATCAGCGGTAGCAGGGCCGAGATGGCCAGACCGGCCAGGTAGATGGCCACGTAGGTCAGGCCGCCCAGATTCAAAAAATAGAGGCCGGTGAAGAACAGACAGGATAGCCCAAGGAGACCCAGAAGGTACTGCACGATCTGCTCTTTCTGGCTGAAAAAACCGATAAACAGCCGGCCGGTAGCAATACCGCTCAGAAACACAATCAGTCCGATTTTTGAAGTAACCTGAGAAAATCCACGCAATTCTGTCAGGAAGGTGGTCAGAATGCTGATCGAACCGACTTCGACCCCGACCGTCAGGGTAGTGGCGATGAAGAGGGCCACCACCACTCGTTCTCGAGTTAGAATATGCAGTCGGTCCAGATATCCTTCGGCCGGGGTCTGTTTGTTCTTGAGTTTGGTCAGGGCAAAGAACCCGGCCAGGAGTAAGACCACCACCCCTGACTGGACAACGGACGCCCGCCAATTCATCTGCAGAAAGATGAGATATACGGTGATCATGATAGAACCGAAGGTGACGAAGAAATGGTTTACATTGATGTGCAGGCTTTCCCGTTTGGTGTGGATGTCCAGGAGCATGGCATCGGTCACCCCTTCGTAGGTGGCCATACCGGCGCCGATGAAAAACATAATGACCAGGTTGAGCCAAAACAGGTCAGTCAGGTAAAAGGTGAAGAAGGCAAAGGCCAGGACGAGACTGCCCACCAGCAGGATTTTCGGCTTCTCGTGCGTATCGGCCAGAGCGCCTGACAGAGAAACAGACAGGATAAAGCCAACATTCTGGATGGCCATCAGCAGGCCAATCTGATACGGCGTCAGGCCGATGTTGCGGGCGGCCGCGCCAATGACCGAAACGGCCACGCCCAGGAAGAACATAGACAGGTATGATGAAGCTGTAATTACTTTGGTATTTCTTATCACGGTGACCTCACTGGTTACTTATGACGATAGTTTGGATCAGCCCCATTGCTTAATCCCGACTTGAGCGGCCATTTTACCAACCTATGCCGATAAAGCCAAAATACGTTTCGGTCAATATAAAAAAGCGCAAAAATTGTCAAGATTATGCCGGGAAAAGAGAAATCGCCTCATTAAATTGAGCAATAGGCATCAAGAAGATCGTCTCTGTTATTGTTATACTATCTTACGTCAGTCAAAAAATAAATAAAGAGGATTGGCGTATGAACGAAAAACTGCGTAACCAGGTAGAGGCTTATCAACTCTATCCAATCGGATATATCAAGAGGGATAACGGCAAAATATATCTAGACATCCTCAAATCTTTTATTCCGGCCCTGAAAAAATTGGAACTGTTTAGTCATGTTCACCTGTTTTGGTGGTTTGATGAATTTCAAGATGAGGAATATAGGCAGATTACCCAAAATACACCCCCCTATGGAAATGCACCAGTGACCGGAGTGTTTGCTTCACGCTCGCCGGTGCGGCCCAATCCAATCGGCCTAACCACCGCCAAAATCGTCGAGGTTGATCATGACAAAGGACTGGTTGAAGTAGCCAATATCGATGCCTATGATAATACCCCTCTTGTCGATTTAAAGGCCCATTTCCCCATCGAAGATCGGGTCAGAGAGGCAAAGGTGCCTGAGTGGATTGCTCATTGGCCGGAATGGATGCCTGAAGTGGGCCTTGGCTTGGCCGAGATCGAGCCAACGAACCATCGGGTATTGCAGGAAGCGGGAGCCTTCCAGATTTTTCCAATTGGCTACATCCAAAAAAATGAGGGGAAAACTTATTTAAATATCCACGCCGCCTTTATTCCCGCTCTGAAACAGTTAGAGCACTTTAGCCATCTCCGCGTATTGTGGTGGTTTCATAGATTTCAAGATGATCGATTCAGACGGACGACACAATGCAACCCCCCTTATGAAAATGCGCCCAGAACCGGGGTCTTTGCTTCACGCTCGCCGGTGCGGCCCAATCCAATCGGACTAACTACAGTCAAAATCGTCGAGGTTGATCATGACAAAGGGCTGATTGAGGTAGCCGGTCTTGATGCTTATGATAAAACCCCGATTATCGATTTAAAACCATACATCCCCTGTTGTGATCGGATAAAAGCGTTTTGTGTGCCTGAATGGATTGCCCACTGGCCGGAATGGAGGCCAGAAGCCGAGGAGTTAGAGACGGTTGGTGCCCACAATCTGCGTCCGGCGGATATCGACCGTCTGGCTGCTTTTCAAACCGTTCGACCAGAACCGCCACTCGAAAACATTGCCTGTGATTGGCCTGACCGCCTGCCCGCCACGCCCCATACGCTGAGGGAGGCCGAGTCCCCCGAGTCGCCGGCCTCAATTCTGCCTGGGGCGAAAGCGGGGCGGGCAATTCTCCCACCTATGAAAGGGGGATTAGGGGGGGATGGCCCGGACCACATCGTCATTCGGGGCGCCCGGCAGCACAACTTGAAGAATATCGACGTGACCATTCCTCGGGCCAGGTTCACGGTCATCACCGGAGTTAGCGGCAGTGGAAAATCCTCCCTGGCCTTTGATACGCTCTACGCCGAAGGCCAACGTCGCTACATGGAGAGCCTCTCGACCCTGGCCCGTCGACTCCTGGACCAGATGGAAAAACCAGCGGTTGATCATATCCTCGGCCTGAATCCCACGGTGGCCATCGAGCAGAAAACCGTCAATCGGAACCCCCGCTCGACTGTCGGCACGATCACCGAAGTATATGATTACCTGCGGGTTCTCTTCGCCCGGGTCGGCACACGGCACTGCCCCCAATGCGGTCGAGCCGTAAAGCCCCAAACAGCCCGGCAAATCGCCGACCAACTCACCGCCCTGATGCCCGGCATCCGTTTTCAACTGTTGGCCCCCATCGTACGGGAACACGAGGGAACACATACCGCTCTCCTCAACCAAGCCCGTCACGACGGCTACACCCAGGCCCGGATTGATGGCCAGGTGGTTGAGTTGCGGGCAGGTCAGGCGGAGCCATCTCTGGAGCAAACGGAGTCACACACCATCGAACTGATTGTCGACCAGTTGACGGTGCCCAACGGTGACGGTGATTTGCCGGTTGCGTTCCGCCAACGCCTTTTTAATGCTGTTGAAACCGCCCTGCAAACTGGAAACGGTTATCTGATGGTGGTCCTGGAAAACGGGGAGGACATCCTGCTCAGCCAGCACAACGCCTGTGCTCATTGCCACACCATCTTCTTTGAACTCAGCCCTATGTTGTTCAGCTTCAATAGTCCCGACGGAATGTGCTCCGACTGTAACGGGTTGGGGATCAAACTCAGTGTCGATCCCAACTTGATCGTGACCCGGCCCCATCTTTCCCTGCTCGACGGGGCTTCTCCCTGGTGGGGCAACCTGCGTCAATATTGCCAGAAGCCCACCGCAAATTGGATGAGAAATGAGGTGTTAGTCCTGGCCAACCAGTGGGATGTCGATCTGGAATCGCCCTGGCACGAACTGCCTGAGAAGTTCCGCCAGGCCGTCCTCTACGGCGCTGGCGACGAACTGTTCCGCTTTACCTACCAGTCCAAGAAAAGAGGGCGATCAGGCGAAATTGTCCGCCCTGTCCAGGGGGCGGTTCATCACATCAATCGTCTCTTTCGGCAAGGTAAGGGGGACAGTAGCTTGTACCTCCAATTTATGAGCGAGCAACCCTGTCCCACCTGTCAGGGCGAACGTTTATGCTCCGAAGCCCGCTTCGTCACCGTGGGTGACAAACGTTTTCCCGAAACGGCCACCATGACCATCGCCCAGGCGCACCAGTGGGTTACCAACTTGCCCCAGAAACTTACCCCGGTCCAACTCGAAATCGCCGGCGAAATACTCGAAGAACTGGGCACCCGCCTGCAATTCCTGCTCAACGTGGGGCTGCATTACCTGGCCCTCGACCGCCCGGCCCCGACCCTGTCGGGTGGTGAAGCTCAGCGCATTCGCCTGGCGACGCAATTGGGGTGTGGTCTGACGGGGCTCCTGTACGTGCTCGACGAACCTTCCATCGGTTTGCACCCGCGCGATCACCGACCTTTGCTCGACACCCTGAGCCAATTGCGGGATGCGGGCAACACAATCCTGGTCGTGGAACACGATGCCGCAACCATGCGCGCGGCCGATTGGCTGATCGACCTCGGTCCCGGCGCAGGTGTGCTGGGCGGCGAATTGGTCGCCGCCGGCACGCCCGAAGCGGTAATGGCTCACCCAGATTCGCTGACCGGACGGTATTTGAGCGGTACCTTACAGGTGACCTCTCCCAACGGTAAGCAGCGACGAGACCCCCAAGGCTGGTTGACTGTGGTAGGCGCCCGGTTACACAACCTGAAGGGGCTTGAGGTTCGGTTCCCCCTGGGCGTGGTGACCTGTGTCACCGGGGTCAGCGGCTCGGGTAAGAGCAGTCTGGTGGTGCAAACCCTGTCGCCTGCGCTGACCCGTGCCCTGCATAGTGCCCGAAGTGTGCCCGGTCCCCACGACCGTATCGACGGCCTGGCTCAGATCGATAAGGTGATCAACATTACCCAGGTGCCCATCGGCCGTACCCCTCGCTCCAATCCGGGCACCTACGTGGAGGTGTTCGACGAAATTCGCAAGGTTTTTGCCAAAACTCCTGAAGCCAAGGCCCGTGCTTATAAAGCCGGCCGCTTCAGCTTCAATGCCAAGGGAGGCCGCTGTGAGGCGTGCCAGGGCCACGGCAAGAATCGGGTGGCGATGTACTTCATGCCGGACGTGTGGGTAACCTGCCCAGAGTGTAACGGCCAACGCTTCAACCGCCAGACCCTGGAGATCACATACAAAGGCCGGTCCATCGCCGAGGTGCTCGATATGGATGTGCAGGAGGCGCTCGAATTCTTTGCCAGCCAGCCCAAGATTATCCGTATTTTGCAGACCCTGCGTGATGTCGGCCTGGATTACATCAAGCTGGGGCAGAGTGCCCTGACCCTGAGTGGTGGTGAAGCCCAGCGGGTCAAACTGGCCAGGGAACTGAGTCGCGCAGACACGGGCCGCACCCTCTACATCCTCGATGAGCCCACCACTGGCCTCCACTTTGCCGACATCCAGAAGTTGCTGGACGTGCTCCACCGCCTGGCCGAAGCTGGCAACACGATCATCGTCATCGAGCACAACCTGGACGTGATCAAGACGGCAGATTGGATCATCGACCTGGGGCCGGAGGGCGGCGACGCCGGTGGTCATATCATCGCCCAGGGAACGCCGGAGGCCGTGGCGCAGGTAAGGGAGAGTTATACGGGGCAGTTTTTGAGGCAGGTGCTGGGGGGATGTAGGATGGTTCAGAAATGAGGTAACACTTTTACATCAATGACATTGGGCAAAGAGATCACGTAAAACGTAAAACGTGAAGGTTAAAGCGTACCGTACTTTTACGCAACACGCAACACGCAACACGTCACTTGATGTGTATCTCTGTGTCTTTTGTATACTTTGTGTTAAAATACCCCAACACTTTGAGGAAAATAATTATGGAACCGACGATTATCGAAAAAGGCCAAATGATCCTGGTAGGATTTAGTTTTTTTGGCGATCCGTTTCAAATGAGCGGCGGTTGGACGGAAGAGAACGAAATCGGCCGGCTTTGGAATAGGTTTATGACCTATGTGACCCATCATAGTGGTGACCGTATAAAAAATATTAAAAGTAATGAGGTCGGCTATGAGGTTCACATTGAACACGAGGAAACTGCTTCCAAGGGACATTTTGAAGTGTTTGTGGGGATGGAGGTAGAAAAATTGGCAGATATGCCCGTGGAGATGCTCATAAAAATATTGCCGCCGACAAAGTACGCTGTTTTTACCCTTAAAGGAAAAGAAATCACCTCTGATTGGCCTAGAATGATTTTTCATGAATGGTTGCCTGGATCAGGCTATCAGCAGGCATATAACTATGTTTTTCAATATTATGATCGGCGTTTTAAAGGGATGGAGAATTTGGATGAGTCGGCCATCGATGTTTATATTCCGATAAAATAACTCGAGTTGAGAGCCGTCGATGTCTAATATCGAGTCGATGTTTCAAGCGGTTGAATTTATTGAAGATAACCTCAAGGAGGAGATTAGCGTTGCTGATGTTGCCGAGGCCGTCTTTCATTCCCTGTATCATTTCTGCCGGATGTTCAATAAAGTCGTCCATCATACGCCGTATGATTACTTAATGCGCCGGAGACTGTCTGAATCTGCCCGAGCGCTGATAAAAACCGATCAGAAGATTCTGGAAATTGCGTTTGACTATCAGTTCAACAGTCCCGAAACCTATTCCCGCGCCTTCAAACGAATGTTTGGGATGCAGCCCAATCAGTGGAAGAAGCGGGGAAAAATAGACAAACGGTTATTGATGCCCCGGCTGACCCTGGCCCATATTCAGCACATCAATAAGGGCGACTACCTAAAGCCTATGTTGACAGAAAAGGAGGCTTTTCAAGTGGCCGGGGTCATAACCCTGGTCAAAGACGATCAAAAGGTTATTTCAGAGCTGTGGGAAATTTTGGGGCAAACGTTGGCCGGTATTGAAAACAGCGGGGAACCGGAAAATTATTACGGCCTTGCCTGGTATCCAAGCGCGTGGGAAGATCGCGATTTTTTTTATATGGCAGCGATAGAGATTGAGTCTCCGGCCAACATACATCCGGCCCTGGTCGTAAAGAGGATGCCCACCTTGAAATATGCCAGGTTTATCCATAAAGGTCTCTTTAAAGAGTTTCACCTGACCTTAGACTATATCTATCACACCTGGTTACCGCAATCCGGCCAAAGCCTCTCCTACCCCTTAGAAATTGAATATTACGGGCAGAATTGCCGAGGCCCTGATCATGAAGAAGCGAAAAGGGAGATTTATATTCCGATTAAATAAATATCAAATTTACGTTTCCTCAGCGAATAGCCGGGCGAAGCCGGGGTAAGGGCCTACGCATTGTCCGGGACTTCGCCCGGAAAATGTGCCCCTAACGGGGAGTAGGAAGTAGGGATTAGGGATTAGGGGTTAGTGA
>DAOUMU010000120.1:0-17038 GCA_034409055.1 Anaerolineae bacterium | reverse complement strand
TATAAAAGGCAAAGAAGTAGGCCATCCAAAAGGATAAATTGCCGGTTGACGGCGCTTTTTCAGTTTTTGGATGCTAAATCGACGGGTTTCACCCTATTTTCTTCGTATACTACTGAAGGGCGGTGAGACTCTGCACCCTGCAACCCTGCAACCTTGCAACCTTGCAACCTTGCTACCTTGCCCCCGCCTCCTCATATAACGCTCGATACACCACCACCAACTCATCCACTGCTTTTTGCCACGAAAATTTCTGCGCCTGAACCAGGCCCCGTTGAGCTAAATCAGCCCGCAGGATGGGGTCGGTCAGAACGCGCCGCAGGGCTTGGGTTAAGGCCGCCGTGTTGGTGGGGTCGACCAGCAAACCGGCCTGACCGACCACTTCCGGCAAACTTGAACTGTTGCTGCTAACGACCGGTGTACCGGAGGCCATCGCTTCCAGGGGAGGCAGGCCAAATCCTTCGTATAGTGATGGATATACAAACAGTTCAGCCAGTTGGTAACAGGCCGGTAAATCTGCCTCGTCCACGAAACCGGGAAAAATCACGTGCTCCTCTAAGCCCAAGGTTTGCAGTCGCCGGAAAAATGAATCATATAACCAGCCCTTTTTGCCGATCAGAACCAGCTTCAAGTCGGGCCAGTCCTTGAGGAGGGCGTTGAACGCCTCCAGCAGGCGGCTGAGATTCTTGCGTGGCTCGATCGTGCCCACGTGCAGAATAAATTTTTCGGGCAGGCCATATTGTTGGCGAACCCGGTTGAGGCTGACCGTATCGGTGGCGGGTAAAAAAGAGGGGGCAGGAGCCTCGTAAATCACCTTGATTTTTGATTCCGGCAGGCCGTAAAATTTGATAACGTCTTGCCGGGAACATTCCGAGGGGGTGACAATCATATCGGCGGCCCGCAAGTAGCGAGGCATGGCCCAGGTGAGATACCAACGGTTGTAGGGCAGGTGGTATTCCGGGTAGTGCAGAAAGATCAGGTCGTGCAGAGTGAAGACGGTTCGGGCCTGACCAAAATGGGCCAGCAGGTGATTGGTGGCGTGAAAAATATCGACGGCCCCAAAGGTGTTGTCCATTGGCCAACGGAGCATCTGGGACAGCAGCACCCCCATCCGCCAGGGTTTATTGCCCAGGTTGACCGTTCGGTGAGGCAGGTGGCCGAGGTAATCCGGTAGTTTGGCCTGGCCCTGCCGGTTGTAAAACAGCGATAGGTTGATATCTCTTTTGTCTTGATCTAATGCCCGGGCAATCTCGCCAGCATAGCGGCCCAGGCCGGCGTGTTGTTGAACGGTTGGTGAAACATCGATACAGATATGCATGGGTCAATTAGCAATTAGCAATTAGTAATTAACAATGATTAATCGTGGCATAGCCATTTTCTGCCACAAGATGTAGGCCCGGATTTGTCAACACCTGCATGGTAATTGATAGGTTCTGAGCCGCCCCCCTACCCCCCCACAGGTTATACGGAGTGGCCTAAATATATGCGACTTGATGGTGATTGGTAGGTTCTAAGCTGCCCCCCTAACCCCCCACAGGGG
This sequence comes from Anaerolineae bacterium, assembly GCA_034409055.1. GTDB lineage: Bacteria > Chloroflexota > Anaerolineae > 4572-78 > J111 > DAOUMU01. Next base: position 15,501 of record DAOUMU010000120.1, on the reverse strand, counting down.
GGAATTTGGGCATCAGCTCCCCCCGCTGGGGGGGTGGGGGGGCCATCCAAGGCACTAAATCAGTCACCAACTCCGTATAACTCAACTCAGTATAACACAGGGGGGAATCTGGGCATCGCTCCCCCCTGTGGGGGGTTGGGGGGGCCATCCAAGACACTAAATCAGCCGCCAACTCCGTATAACTCAACTTAGTATAACGCAGGCGCACGTGTCCGGGCCGAACGCCACGGAAAATCCCAAAGAGCCATTTTTGTTAACTACTGTTTAATACCATCTGATATAACCTTAACAACTTCATGGCTACATCGTCCCAGGTGAACCTGGCTGCTTGAATGAGTCCGGCCTGCGATAATTGTCGATGCAGATTTTGGTCGGCTAATACGTTGGCCATAGTCGTGGCAATGGCCTCTACATCTCGGGGGTCAACCAATAAACCGGCTTCGCTAATCACCTCTGGCAGGGCCGATTGATTAGAGACGACCACCGGCGTGCCGCAGGCCATCGCTTCCAGGGCCGGTAACCCAAAACCTTCGTATAGTGATGGGTAAACAAACAAACTGGCGGCACTGTAAAGAGCCGGTAAATCGGCATCGACCACAAAGCCGGGGAAATGAACTCGCTCCGCCAAGCCACGTTGTGTCACCTCGGCAAAGATCTCCTCATAATCCCAGCCTTTACTACCGACAATGACCAGGGCAAATGAGGGGTCGATTTTGGCAAAGGCCTGGACCAGCCGGCGGTAATTCTTGCGGGGCTGAATAGTGCCCACACTCAAAATAAAGGGCCGCTCTCCTAAACCATATTTCTGGCGTACGGTGTTCAGGGCAGCCGGCTCTTTAATCGGCTTGAAGTTAGGCGTTACTCCGTGATAAAGCACACTGATTTTTTCCGGTGGGGTTTGATAAAGTTCAATCAAATCCTGTCGCGTGGCCGCTGAGACGGCAATCACGTGATCCGCCCGTTCGACTGAGCGAGGCACCCATTGGTTCAGGTGAGCGGTCATCCCGGGCATGACCGAGTCCGGTTCTCGCACAAAGGACAGGTCGTGGATGGTGACCACGGTGCGTGTACCGGGTTTGACCGGTGGTAATATAAAGTCGGGGGCATGAAACAGGTCCAGGGGACCGGTCCATGCCTCCACCCACAAGGGCAGGCGTAGCCGGTACCACAATCGGGCCAGCCATCGCTCCGTCAAACGGGTGGGACACCAGGCAAAATTGGCTCCCGGCAAAATTGGTTCAAAATTTTTGCCGTCGGCCACAAACAAGTAATAATAAAATTCAACCGAGTTTGCCGAATGGGCCGCCAGCGCCTTGACCATCTCCCGCGTGTAACGCCCGATCCCGGCTGATTGATGCATCGCCGACGTATAATCAATGCCAATTTGGACGGTCATAGATAACAAAAAATCTCTTTTTAGTGGGAATATAGTACCAAACCTTGTTATGATTTGTCAGAATGTGATATAATCGATAAAGAGGGATGTTAAATCCGTTGCTTTATGATGCATAAAGCGACTAATGGAAGGGCGTCAATATGACTACAAAGCTAAAAATTGATTTATCCCAGGGCATTCTGGAGGTTGAGGGCAGCGAGACATTTGTCAGGGCGATTTATAAGGATTTCAAAGTACAGTTTCTGGGAGAAGAAGCGGCTGAGGAGCCGGTTAAGTCGACCAGACGAAGGAGAAGCAAAAAAGCGACTAAAACCGGAGTTCAACCTGACCAGGCCGGAGAAGCTGCTGAACCCCCCGAAACGCCTCCCCCCCCTGAGCCGTCGCCCCAACCTAAAAAGCCGCCTGTGCCTGTCCCTACTTACACCTATATTGAAGCCCTTAAGCTTGACGCCAACGCCGATCGTCCCTCCTTAGTCGAGTTTATGGATACCAAATTACCCATTACCAACGAAGAACGCAATCTGGTTTTTTTATATTACTTACAATATATTATTAAGCAAAAACCGATCAAAATTGATCACGTCTATACCTGTTATCGAGAAGCGAATATTCGCGCCCCTCTCAACATTGAAAACAGTTTGCAAATGACGGCCAATCATCAGAATTGGATAAAAATCACCAAAACCGGCCACATGAGTACCACCCCGGCCGGCAAACTGTATGTGGAGAAACAACTCCCTAAGAAGAAAAAGTAAAAAAAGTGGCGTAGGCGCAACGGAAAGCGTTAAGCGTAGAAGAGCGGAAAGCGCAGGGCATAAAAATCACCTCCACGCAATACGCAATACGTCACTCACTTGCGTGTCCCTGGCCACCTCTTGGATTCACCCGATTATAATTCTGGCTACAAGCGCAACGCAAATCGTGTCGGGAAATACTGTCTACTCCCTACTTCTTACTCCCGATGCTCTGCATGCAATTCAATTTTCTGGTCCGATGAGTAAGTCTGATTTTTAAGTTATTATTTTATGGAGGAGAGTTCTATGAAAATATTAGCGGTCGATGTTGGCACCGGTACCCAGGATATTTTACTCTTTGACAGTGATAAAGAAGTCGAAAACTGTTATAAGCTGGTCTTACCGTCGCCAACGGTTATGTTGGCCCAACAAATCCGAGCTGCCACCCGGCGAGGTGATGGCGTCCTGCTGACCGGGGTCCTGATGGGGGGGGGACCCTGTGCCTGGGCCGCTCGTGACCACGCTCAGGCCGGCTATCCGCTTTGGATAACGCCCGATGCTGCCCGCACCTTTGACGATGACCCCAGCCGGGTGGAGGCTATGGGCGCTACCATCGTCAGTGAAGAGGAAGCCGCGACGGTTAACGGGCACGCCACCCGGCTGACGATGGGGGACTTCGACTATCAGGCTATTGCCGCTGTTTTTTCCCGCTTTGGCGTTGATCTGGATCGCGAACTGGATGCTATCGCCGTGGCCGTTTTTGACCACGGCAACGCTCCGCCCGGCATCAGTGATCGCCTGTTCCGATTTGAGTATATTGAAAGCTGCATCAAGGCCCGCAATAACCTGACCTCCTTTGCTTTTTTGGCTGAGGACGTTCCCCAAATTATGACCCGGATGGAGGCAACCGCGCGTATTGCCCGAACCGCCCGGCCTGACGTACCCCTGATGCTCATGGACACCGCTCCTGCGGCCGTCCTCGGTGCCCTGGAGGACCCCCGTGTCCGCCAGACCCGGCCAGCCATTGTGGCCAATATTGGCAACTTCCACTGCTTGGCCTTTCGCCTGGGCCAGAGCAATGGTGATATCAGCGAGGGTATCGAAGGCGTGTTTGAGCATCACACCGGTGAAATCACCTCCCAACAGCTTGAGGGCTATCTGATTCGGCTGGCCCAAGGGAACTTAACCCACGACGAAATCTTTGGCAGCAATGGTCACGGCGCGGTGATGTTTAGAACCGAGGTTATGCCCCTTGATTTTCTGTCTATCACCGGTCCCCGCCGCAACTTTTTACGTGGCTCACGTCTCAATCCGTACCAGGCTACCCCTTTTGGCGATATGATGCTGACCGGCAGCTATGGTTTGGTTCGAGCCTGTACGGTTGTGTGGCCGGCGTGGATCGGGGTTATTGACGAAGCCTTGCGCGGTCATGGCAATAAGTCGTTGTGGTAAATAATGAGGAACTTATGACCAACAAATTTCTACAAAAACTGGACACCCAGCCACTCCTGTGTGATGGGGCGATGGGCACTATGATTTACGCCAAAGGCATTCCTTTTGAGCGTTGCTTCGACGCGCTTAATCTGGAAAGCCCGGCCCTGATCGCCGATATTCACCGGGTCTACATCGACGCTGGAGCGAATGTGATAGAAACCAATACCTTTGGGGCCAATCGCTATAAATTAGGCGAGCATAGACTGGCCGATAAAGTGATTGATATCAACCAGGCCGGAGTTCAACTGGCCCGGCGCGTGGTCGATGCCGCTTTCAAAGAGGTATTTATCGCCGGGTCGATTGGCCCGTTAGGACCGAGATTGGCTCCCCTGGGCCGCTTGAGCGCCGACCAGGCCCGCTCGGCCTTTCAGGAGCAGGTGACTGGACTGGTGGCAGGTGGGGTTGATGTGTTGATCTTTGAAACCTTTGCCGACTTGTTGGAGCTGCGGCAGGCCATCCTGGCCGCCCGGCAGGTCTCTGTGGACATTCCCGTTGTGGCCCAACTGACCTTTACCGAGGACGGTCGCACCCCGCTGGGCCATACGCCTCAAAAAGTGGCCGAGGAACTGGCCGACCTGGCCATTGACGTAATTGGGTTGAACTGCTCGGTCGGACCGGCCGACTTGCTGCGAACTTTGCAGCGCCTGGCCGAAGCCCTGCCTGACGGCACGCGCCTCTCCGCCCAACCTAACGCCGGTTGGCCGGAGCGGGTTGGTGGCCGGATTATGTACCCGGCTGCGCCCGAATATTTCGGCGATTATGCCCTGGCTTTTGTGGAGGCCGGGGCGCGACTGGTCGGCGGCTGTTGCGGCACCACCCCCGAGCACATCACCCACATGCGCGCTGCCCTGGATGACCCCACTCGCCAGGTGCCCCGCTTGCCCCGCTTGCCTGGCGACGAGGTCAGGCGAGTCGGCGCGCCCGGTGTCCTGGAACCGACTCGCATGGCTCGTAAATTGACCGCCGGTGAATTTGTGGTTAGCGTGGAAATGAGCCCGCCCAAAGGCTTTTCTGCCGAGAAGTTGCTGGCCGGAGCGGCTACCTTACAAGCCGCCGGGGCCGATGTCATCAACGTGGCCGATAGCCCCCGTTCCCGCATGCGCATGAGTCCCTGGGCCGTGTGCCACCTGATTCAGTCCCGGCTCAATATGGACACGGTTCTGCATTTTCCCACCCGAGGCCGCAACATTCTGCGGGTGCAGGGTGATTTGCTGGCCGCCCATGCCCTGAATGTGCGTAATATTTTTGTGGTCATGGGCGACCCGACCACCATCGGCGACTATCCTGACGCTCTCAACGATTACGACGTGGTCCCGACCGGGCTGATTCAACTGCTCAAGCAGGGCTTCAACCAGGGACTTGATTACGGCGGTGAACCCTTGACCCAGCCGACCAATTTTTTGGTGGGCTGTGCTCTCAATCTGGCTCCGGCCGATCCTGAACGCGAGCTCAGGTTGCTGCACCGCAAAATTCAGAATGGGGCCGATTTTGCTCTGACCCAACCGATTTATGACCTGGCCAGCGCCCGGACTTTTATTACCCGCTACGAGGCCGAGTACGGTCCGCTCAACCTGCCCCTTTTGGCCGGGGTGTTGCCCCTCTACAACGCCCGCCACGCCGATTTCTTGCATAATGAAGTGCCCGGTATCAACATCCCCGCCGAGACTCGTCAGCGGATACGCCACGCCGGCGAAAAGGGGGCTCAGGAGGGTGTGGCCATGGCCCGTGATCTGGTTTTACAACTGCGTTCCTTGGCCCAGGGCATCTACCTGATGCCCGCCTTTGGCCGCTACGATCTGGCCTCCGAGGTGATCGAGTTGTTATAACCGACGGTCATTTGACGCAGTTCTTAATTTAGGTTACTATTGTTCTAATGGACAGACCGACGGGGGGACCTCCACCGTCCCTTTATAACCATCCAATGTATCTTCTCAAAAAGTAGGGGCGAGGCAACTCGGATTGAGGGTTTCGGAGTAAACAACCTGCTCTCCGAGTTTCCTCGCCCCTACCCCACCCAGGATTATTGAGATGATACAATTTAGAGATATAAAGACAAAGACGTTAATATCTGCACCGAGGCGGAAAAATGAACCAAAAACTGGAAAGATTTGCTATTGATCTTGGCAACAATGGTGTTCATCGGGCCAGCCTGTTCTGGCTGCGAGTTTTTGTGCAACACGCTCAGCAGGGGGTGCTGCGCTCTGATGAGTGGGTAGAAATTGGTCTGCGCGAGGGATCGACCATCCCTGGCCTGAACGTGAACGACCTGGCTCCACGCCTGGCCTTGCTGGCCAATTACGAGCTGTTTCAGGCGGTTCGTTTGAAAGACCAGGCCACCTTTTCCGGTGAGGCGTTAGCTTCTCTGGATTGGAATTACAAATATAACCTGTTCCTGCTGCCTGATATCGATCAGGATTCGTTGGTGAAGTGGCTTGGGACCCTGTGGCAAGAAATCGGTCCGGTTTCTCCCCAGGGTAGAGCCCTGGAAAAGTTGCTGATCGAACGGGACTGGTTGTGGGGAACCGGCGTGCCAGATCGCTCTCTCTTGCTGGAAATACTGCTTGAAGCCCAGGCCATTTATGGGGGATGGTTGCCCCGTCCGGTCGTTACGCGTATTGCCCATGCCCTCAATATTCCCCTGGCTGACGTGTACGGTGTGACTGAATTTTACACCATGCTTTATACCCGGCCGGTCGGTAAAAAGATCATCCGCATTTGTGAAGATGCGCCTTGCGCTATGCGAGGTTCAGAAAAGGTGCTGGCCGCCCTCTGCCGGCATTTGCAGATCAAGCCGGGGGAAACAACCGCCGACGGCGAATACACTCTCGAGCCAATTCGTTGCCTGGGTCTGTGCGATCACGCTCCGGCGGCGCTGGTTAACGACACGCGCCACTTTGAGCTAACGCCCGAGCGAATAAGTGCTTTGCTGCTCAATGAACCCCGCCATAGCCAACAGTCGAATAAAATCGGGGGGCTGGTGAAGGTGGCCCTGGCCAACGCCAATGTGGTTGACCCCACCAGCCTCGATGAGTATCAGGCCCAGGGCGGCCTGGCCGCTTTGCGTAAAGTTTTTCTCCAGGGCATGACGCCGGAACAGGTCGTTGAGATAATTAAAGCCAGTAAATTGGTGGGGCGGGGTGGAGCCGCTTTCCCCACCGGTCTTAAATGGCGACTGACGGCGGTCAACCCGTCTACCCCCCGCTACGTTATTTGTAACGCCGACGAGAGCGAGGTCGGTGCCTTCAAAGATCGGGTGTTGATGGACACCGACCCATTTCGGGTGGTTGAGGGGTTGATTATTGCCTGCTATGCCGTTGGGGCGGAGCAGGGTTTTATCTACGTGCGCCGTGAATATTACTCCGGCTATCAACGTTTCCGCCACGCTGTGGCCGAATTGGAGAAGACCGGCTGGTTGGGCGAGAATATTCGGGGGAGCGGTGTGACCTGCCGCATTGCCGTGCGACGCGGGGCCGGGGCTTATGTCTGCGGCGAGGAGACAGCCCTGATGGAGTCTATCGAAGGCAGGCGAGGCTTCCCCCGCTTGCGTCCCCCTTATCCCACCAGCCACGGTTTGTGGGGCCGGCCCACCGTCATCAATAATGTCGAAACCCTGGCCAAGGTTCCACCCATCATCATTCACGGTGGAACGTGGTATAATTCACTGGGCACCAAGGAATCGGCCGGAACCAAACTGTTTGCCGTCAGTGGCTCGGTCAAGCGGCCGGGGGTGTACGAGGTTCCCTTTGGGGTCGCCTTGCGTCACCTGATTTATGATATGGCCGGGGGCCTGTTTGAAGGTCGAGAATTGCAAGGCATTTTGACCGGTGGTGCAGCCGGGACATTTTTGAAACCGGAACATCTTGATACCCCGCTTACCTTTGAGGATTTCGCCCAGGTTGGCGGAACCATTGGGGCCGGCACTATGATAGTTTTCGATGATAGCATCGATCTGCGGGATGTATTGACTCGTATTGGCCAGTTTTTTGCCCACGAGAGCTGCGGCAAATGCTACCCCTGCCAGATTGGTACCCAACGTCAGGTGGAGATTCTGGATCGTATCCAGAATGGTAACGGTCGTCCCGACGATGTTGAGACTCTGCTGGAATTGGCCCAGGTGATGACCGACACCAGTATTTGCGGCCTGGGTCAGTCTGCCGGTTGGGCTACCACCGATGCCATCAAACGGTGGCCGGAGTTGTTATCAGTAGCAGGTAGCAGGCAACAAGGTAGCAGGTAACAAAAAAACAAGGAGAAGCATAATGAGTGATACTGTGACCTTGACCATAGATGATCAAATCGTGGTCGTGCCAGAAGGCACAACTATTTTGGATGCAGCCGCCACTGTTGGCATAAACATCCCGAGTATATGTTACCATCCCTCGCTTAGGCCACCGGCCATTTGTCGCCTGTGTACGGTAGAGGTGGGACAGGGAGCGTTGCAACCGGCCTGTGTCACCCTCGCCGTCGATCAGACAGTGGTCAAAACGAATACCGAGCGCGTACAGACGGCTCATAAGGTCATTTTGGAATTACTGGGCTCTACTGTTGATTTGAGTGACGCGCCGGAAATTCAAACCTACATTAAAAGCTATGGGGCCAACCCCGATCGTTTTGCCGGCGGCGTGTCTCGCCAGTTTGAGGTGTTGGTTGATAATCCTTTTTACATCCGCGATTACTCACAATGTGTCATGTGCTGGCGCTGTATCCAGGCTTGCGCCGACGACGTGCAGTACACCTACGCTCTGACCTGGGGTAAACGAGGCATCCATAGCCATGTAGCGACTTTCTTTGATGAGGACATGCCTGACACCACCTGTGTTTTTTGTGGTAATTGTGTGGGCCTTTGCCCCACCGGGGCGCTAAAAGGACTGGTAGAGTGGAGGATGGCACATCCAGATGGGTAGCACCACCTCTATTCTCGGCGATTTAAGGTATGCTCGTTCACGGTTGCTTAAATCAATCCAGGGCCTCTCCCACCGTGAACTGACCGGGATTTCCATCTATGAGGGTTGGACGATTAAAGACATTCTGGCCCATATTATCGGCTGGGATCAGCGCACCCTTAAAATCCTCCCTCTGATGTTGCAAAATCGGGCCGGCGAGATACGCCGGGTTGAAGTCGAAGATTACAACCGGCAGTCGGTCAATGCCTGGCGGGATAAATCTCTGGCCCAGGTCCTGGCTGAGGCTGAGATCCTCCACCAACAAATTTTAGACATTTTAGCCTCGACCGGCCTGGTTGAGATTGAGATGCGCCGTCAGCGCCATGAGCAGATCATCACCATCCGTAGTTATGTTATTGACGTGATGATAGAGCACGAGCAGCAGCACGCCATCGAGATTGAACAGTGGCGCAAAAATTTGGAGCAGACGATTGACCCGGAAGCGATCAAGGAAACGTTAGCTAAAAATCGGACCAGTTTTTGGACCGCCCTGGCCGGACTGAGTGAAGCCGATCTATTGGACGAAACCGCTGTGGGCAACTGGTCTGTCAAAGATGTGGTGGGTCATATCGCCGACTGGGAGCAGCGAATGCTGAATGCAGCCCGCCACATTCATGATCCGTCGCGGCCTGAAGTACCCCCTATGAGTGATAATTTGGATGACTGGAATAGTCTGATGGCTGCCAGACGGAAAGCCAACACCTGTCAGGAAAATTTTCGGCATTTACGTGAAACCCAGGCTTTGCTGGATAAATTTGTGGCTCAACTCAAACCGGGCGATTGGAAATTGCGTGGCCCCTATCCCTGGCCCGGTGATCAGGGCACGCTGGCCGAGTTACTATCTCACATCGCCGAACATTATGCCGATCACCTGCCTGATTTGGCGCGTTGGCGCAGAGAAAGAGGGCATGTTGATTGCTAATTGCTCATTACTAATTGTTCATTGAATTCGAGGTGTGTTATGTTTCAAGTGAGAGTGTTAACCCCTGCTTATCTCTTAACCGGACAGGTTGAGGAGACGAATGCCTTTTTGGGCTGGCTCAATAACAAAGATAAAAATACTCTCGACTTGCACGATGTCGAGAGCCTGGTCCTGAATCCTGATGCCTCGATACCGGCCACCGCGGCCAAATTGGTCACGCTGGACAAAAGTCAGGTGGTGGCCATCGATATGATTTCCCCCGGCGGGCAGCGGTCTATCAATATTTCAGGCCGGGCCGAATTGGCTGTGCTCTATACGGCCCGGTTTATCATCCAGGCTAATCTGCATCCCACCGGCGATATGCCCATTAACAGAATTCCCGACGTGGTTAAGAGTAATTTTGTGGCCGTCACCCAGGCCAGGCTGCATCCCCTGTTGCCGACGCGTGAATTACCCAGCCTGGAGTCGAAGATGATGATCTTAAACTGGCGCCACATTGATTTTTACCACGGGCAACCGGCAAAAACTTAGGGCTGTCTGACCAAGATCGAGTGCATGAAATGGAAACCATCTGGCGGCTGACGGGAAACCGTCGCCTGGCTGACGGAACGGCCCACAAACAACCACCTTATCTGCCAGCCAAGCAACAGAGTGCCGACCAGACTAATGACTAGACCGAGCCAGAAAAATATCCTGGCCAAAGTACGTTCTCCGGTAACGTATGTGGTCTGGTCACCGCCGGAGATAAATTCGGCCTTAAAGGCTCGATCTTCGGCCTCTAAAACCACCTGAACCACGGCAAAAACCGGATCATTAATCTCAAAACCCCGGTAAGACCTGGTTTCGTAGGCCACAAGTCCGGTTGTCGACTGCCAAGTGGCCCTTGCATTTTTAAGGGTATAGTCCGAATTGATTATATGAACTCGCCCGTCAGGTAGGTCTAGCCACAGCGGCGGCGTTATACGCTCATCCTCGGTCCAAATTGCTTCACATTTCTCCCGATCATCGTCCCGCGTACATTTCTCACCTTCGTATACCTGGCGAATATAAGCCACAAACGTTCTGAATTGGAGGGGGTTACGCTCACTGATGCGCCCTTCAATCACCCCCACCTGACCAACGGCACTGTCCGCTAACAGGGTTGCGCTCAAGGCCGGCAACTGTTCAAGCTGGTTTACCGCTTGAGTGGTTGATAAAGCAATCCAGACAAAGGGGATGCCCACCAAAAGAAAAATGGCTCCAACGCTGCATAAAATCCAGTTCATTCGCTCAAGCGTCATGTTCAGTTACCCCTTAGAGCCTCGATCACCACGCTGACATTCTTCTCCCCTAATCCCTGGCTCAAGGCCATCTGGTAAATTTGGCCGGCCACGGCAGACATGGGCACGGCCTGCCCCACCTCGGTGGCCATTTTGAGGGCATAGTCGGCGTCTTTGTGCATCCAACGGGCCGAAAAGTGAACATTATCGTGATCGTTGTTGACCATACGCTCGGCAAAGGCTTTGACCAGCGGACTGGCCACGGCACCGCTGGTTAATCCCTCCACCACCTTCACCATGTTCAGCCCGGCTTTTTCGGCCAGCAGGATACCTTCGGCCAGGGCTACGGCATGCACGGCGCCCATTAAGTTGGCCACCAATTTGTAGGCGGTGCCGCTGCCAGGCGGGCCAAAATGGATGATCTGCTGGCTATAGGTTGCCAGGGCTGGCCGGGCTTCGGCCAGAGTTTCTTCTTCCGCCCCGACCAGGAGGGTGAGCGTGCCATTTTCCGCGCCGCCTCGTCCCCCGGTCACCGGGCAGTCGATGAAACGTAATCCGGCCGCCGTCAGGGTGCTGTGCAACTCCCGTACCCAGGCCAGGGAAAGGGTGGTACTCTCAACGGCGATGGTATTTTGCCTGGGTGGGCCGGCCAAAACACCGTCCGCTCCCAACCATACCTGGCGCGAGGAATGATCATCCCCCACAATGGATATGATAATATCTGCTTCGGCGGCGGCCTGGCCGGGAGTGTGGGCCAATGTTGCCCCGGCTTCGACCAGAAGCTGGGTTTTAGCCCTGGTCCGATTGTAGACCGTCAGCTCGTACCCGGCTTTGAGCAAGTGGTGGGCCATGCCTGTCCCCATAATACCGGTACCGATAAAAGCGATTTTGGTCATATTTGTCCTCCGTATGAGAATAGCAGTTGGCGGTTAGCAGTTAGCCGTTTGAACTGCACCAGTTGGGGCAGGTTGGCCGGGCTGGCCAGGGGATACTCGATCTGCTCGGCATAGGCCGCCACCAGAGCCGCGTGACCGTCCAGGACCAGGTCGTTGCCAATGGCGTTGCTGATCAAGGGCGCTACTTTGCCTGCTTTAATCCGGCCGACAATGGTTTGGGAGCGTCGCTTGGTGCTTTTGGCTCGTCTTGGCATGGGGTAGCCTCCTGGTCAGTTATCAGTCATCAGTGGGCAGTGACCACATTATACATTAACTATGCTACTTGGTACAAGCCAAATTTTAAGGTTAACGGAGTGATTACGGAAATGTTGAGCTAAACCCTCAGTTATGCTATACTTAAAGCAGCTTTTAAGCTATCCCCAAAAATTCAGTGTCCTTTGTTCCTGGTCATACTTGCCCGGCGGGTTGACCCTTGGTAAAGAACCTCTAACCGTCTGACGATCATCTGGTCTGACACTACGCTCGACTACCACCCACCTCTCCTTCAAGCTGCGAATTCATTCGCAGCCTGATAAAACAAACGTGTTAAAAACACGTTGTTTAGGGGCAAATCAACCTGTTTCAACAGGTTTTCTATAACAGCTACCGAATTCATTCGGTTGCGGCAGGCAATTTCACAAAATTACCAATGACCAATCAAAACGTTGACTTTGAAGAGATCGAACACACCGCCGACTGGGCCTTGCGCGTGTGGGGGCGTGATTTGGGCGAGTTGTTAACCAATGCGGCCTACGGTATGAGCAGCCTGATGGTGCCAGATCTGTCCGCTATTTCCACCAACGTCGAGAAACAGGTGGCCGTGGAAAGTATTGATGCCGAGAGTCTGCTGGTGGACTGGTTGAGCGAGTTGGCCTACTGGGCCGAGGTAGAGATGCTCATTTTTAGCCGGTTCGACCTGCAAGAGGTAACCCCAACCCACCTGCGAGCCGTGATTCACGGCGACCACGCACCCGACCTGAAGAAGCACATCAAGGCGGTCACCTACCACAACCTGGAGATCATCGAAACCGAGAGAGGGTTAGAGACGACGGTGGTGTTTGACGTGTAATCAGGGAGTAGGGAGTAAGGAGTAGGGAGTAGGGAGGCAACAACGATAATTTTGCTACCCTGCTACTCTGCTATCCTGCTTGCTACTTTGCTACCTTGTTACTCTGCCACTTATCAAGGAGGTGTAAGCATGGTTAGCAGTGGTGATTTTAAGCGAATTGATAAATATTTGTACGAAGTCCCCCAATCATTTCGGGCCGATATGCGGGTGCCGGCGCGTTTCTACGCAGATCCAGAACTGCTGGAGGGAGCGTTAGGCGATAAAAGCCTGGAACAGTTGGTCAATACGGCCACTTTGCCGGGTACGGTCAAATATGCCTTAGCTATGCCCGATATCCACCAGGGGTATGGCTTTCCCATCGGTGGGGTGGTGGCGACCGAATTGCCGGATGGGGTTATCTCGCCCGGAGGAGTCGGGTACGATATTAATTGTGGCGTGCGCCTGCTGGCGACGCACCTGGAGCAGACAGAGGTCGCTCCTTACCTGGACGACCTGGCCTCGATTCTCTACGCCAACTGTCCCAGCGGGGTGGGCAAAGGCGGTAACATCAAGCTCAAGCCGGGCGAATTGGACCGCCTGGTGGAAACAGGCGCACGCTGGGCCTTGAAGCGGGGCTACGCCACCGAGGCTGATCTGGAGCGGACCGAGGAGCGTGGCTGTATCGATGGGGCCGCCGCCAACCGGGTCAGCGAACGGGCTAAAAAGCGGGGCCAGAGCCAGGTAGGGACCCTGGGCGCTGGCAACCATTTCATCGAGGTCGATGTGGTGGACCAGGTTTTCGACGAAGTAGCCGCCCAACGTATGGGTCTCTTTCCCAACCAGATCGCCGTCCAGATTCATTGTGGTTCGCGTGGCTTTGGCCACCAGATTTGCAGCGATTATGTGAAACGTTTTCAGAAAACAATCAAACAATACGGCCTCAAATTGCCGGATCGGGAACTGGTCTGCGCCCCGCTTAGCAGCCCGGAAGGGCAGGATTACCTGGCGGCTATGAAAGCGGCGGCCAACTATGCCTTTGCCAACCGGCAGGTGCTCACTTACCACATTCGCCGTAGTTTTGAGCAGGCCCTGGCCGGCAAGGTCAAGAATCACCACCTTTACCAGATCTATGACATTGCCCACAACATGGCCAAAATTGAAACGCACGAAGTGGAGGGCCGGCCGGTGAAGGTTTGTGTGCATCGCAAAGGAGCCACGCGCGCTTTTGGTCCCGGCTCGCCGGTGCTGCCTGGCGTTTACCGGGACATCGGCCAGCCGGTACTGGTCCCCGGTTCGATGGGCACGGCCAGTTGGGTCCTGCTGGGCACAGCAGGATCGATGGCCCAGACCTTCGGCTCCACCTGTCATGGCGCGGGCCGCACCATGAGCCGGTCTAAGGCCAAAAAGAAAATCTGGGGAGCTGAACTGCGCGAGGAGTTAGAGGCAGATGGCATCCACGTGCGGGCCGGCAGTATGTCCGGTCTGGCCGAAGAAGCGCCCATTGCTTATAAAGACGTGGACCGGGTGGTGGAAGTGGTTCACGGGGCGGGTATCGCCAAAAAAGTGGCCCGGCTGGTGCCAATTGCGGTGGTGAAGGGGTAGGCTCTCCAACATCAGTTATCAACTATCGCGCCGCACCAGCGGCAAATAAATCAACCGCCCAACCGTCGAAGTTTGGGTGTAGACCCCCCTGATCCCTTCCTCAGTGGTCACCTGTACCACGTTGGTTAGTGGTCCGGCATAGTCCGGTTCGAGGGTGACGACAACCTGCTCCATCCAAACATCACCGGGGCGAATAAGAGGTGGCATCCAGGTCAGAACCCCGTTAGGGGTGACATGATCGGGCAAGATGTCGGTGATGGTGGCCGTCAGGCTGATGAAATCGCTGTTGGTCAGTCGGAGGGTGTAGGTCAGGGAAGTGCCAACCGGTATCAGGTTGGCACTGGGCTCCTTGGTTACGGTCAAGCCGGGTTGGCCCTCGTCTGCGCCGAGGTCGTAGCCCGCGCCAAAGGGGCGGGATTCGCCCTCAATATCGGTAGTGATGCCGGCGTTCACTCCCTTATCCAGGGCCGCACTGCCGAGACGAAGGTGGTAATTACCCGCTTCCGGGGCGGCAAAGACCGGATCGTCTCGGATGTTGATCGTGCCGGTGGTGATACTCCCAGCCCCGCCCCAGTCGGTGCCATTGGCCCAACTTCCACTGCCCCACAGGGTTGCTTCCAGCGTGGCGGCGCTGCCCGTTGCGACGGTGATGCCTACGGTGTGACTGACCAGAATGGTGTTGGTCAAAGCGACGGTGCTGGGGAGATGGGGGAAGCTATCAGGGGAGGCGACATGGATTCCACTCCCGTCGCCGCCACGGTTACGGGCGATGGTCGTATGGAGCAAATGGGCCGAGAAATTTTGGATGTATAAACCACTGCCCGTCGAGACGGCCTGGTTGTCGGCAATTACCGTGTTCGTCAAGACTGCCTGACCATACTCCATATACATCCCTCCGCCATTAGCGGCCTCATTACCAGCAATGAGATTGTTTTCTAACATAGCCTGACTGTTGTAATACACGTACACCCCGCCGCCGTAGTTACCGGCCGTATTGTTGATAAGGGTGTTGTTGTTAAGGCGGGCAATACTGAGATAATCTAAGAGGGTGTTTTAAAAGTTATGTAAAATATTAATCAAGCTATAAGGAAAGGTAGATAAACTATCGGGTTAAACCAAGAAAGAGAAAGGAAACCCGATGGAACGCAAAGCCTATCCAAGTGATGTG
>DAOUMU010000119.1:0-3419 GCA_034409055.1 Anaerolineae bacterium | reverse complement strand
TCTCTCTTAGACAAACAACACCGCATAATCCAAAGAGTCATTATCAATACCAAAAGTCTGACCGAAATGGTTAACAAACTGATGGATCAGGCTCAATTAGAAGCCGGAACCCTGAAACTTAGGCTTACCCCCTTTGCCCCGGTGGAGTTGATTGAGCGGATGCAGTCCACAATGAAAGTGCTGGCCGAGACCAAGGGAGTGCAATTGACCAGCAACATCACTGCCGATGTCCCTTCGACCCTATCTGGTGATCTCGACCGGTTATACCAGATTTTGATGAATTTAGTAGGGAACGCCATCAAATTCACCGAGCGAGGTTCGGTGCAGGTGCGGATTTACCGGACCGCTGAGACCCATTGGGCCATACAGGTATCTGATACCGGTCCCGGTATCCCTCCTGAAGCCCGCGCTTCCATCTTTGAGCCCTTCTGGCAAGTGGATGGTACCGCTACCCGGGAATATAGTGGCACCGGCTTGGGCCTGTCCATCGTTAAACAACTGACCACAATGATGGGAGGACAGGTCATGCTGGAAAGTGAAGTGGGCCAGGGTAGTACCTTTACTGTCTTGCTGCCCCTAAAACAAACATCGGAGACTGTTTCATGAATAATCCATTGGCTTTGATCATTGAAGATGACCCGGACCTGGCCATGATCTTTGCCGGAGCGTTGCAAGAAGCCGGGTATGACTCTGAAATTGCCCACGATGGCCGGATTGCTCTGGAGCAGTTGGCTAACACCACCCCGGCGGTCGTGGTGCTAGACCTGCACTTACCCCGTGTCTCCGGCAAAGATGTTTTGCGTCAAATGCGTGCCGATCCGAGACTGGCGGAAACCCGGGTGATACTGGCTACCGCCGACCCGCTGATGGCCGACAACCTCCGTGAAGAAGCCGATCTGGTACTGCTCAAACCCATTAGCTTTGACCAGTTGAGCATCCTGGCCGCACGCTTGCGTCCCCATAACACCTCAACATAGAACCAGAATTAGCAATGAAAAAGTAGCTTCTGGTGAGACAACCCCATAGAGCATCCAACCACGTAAAACGTAAAACGTAAACCCACAGGGCAGTGACGTAAAAGTGAGCCGTAGATAAGTCATTACGCTTCACGTTTTACGTTTTACGAGTTGGCTGGCAACATCAAGCGGAAGTTACTTTTTGATGTAAAAATTAAGGAGTCACTCGGCGAAGTGACTCCTTAATCTCCCGGATATTTGTTCTACCCCATCTACGGCGTGAACTCGGCCAACATCCGCAGTGTCTCAACTTTCAGGCCATCCTCTGCCATAGCTTGCTTCGCCTCGTCGGATGTCAGGGCGGCCTGGAACTTCTCTATGTCTGACACCTCCAGGAGTAAACCTGTCGAATTTGGATTCTCCGGATCTCGGAAGGTTCGAGCCACTGTCACCCCAAGTTCAGCGAACATCTCGTGTCTGCTTCCGGGCTTTTTCTGCCAGGCTTTTGCCCAACGTTCTCCATCCTCGACTTCGTGAAAAGCTATTATTGTTGTCATTGGTTATGCCTCCATATTTTATGATGATTTACTATTTGTTTGTGGATGGGAGACCTCAACAAGAATATCCCCCCATTGATTAACTTAAACGGTTGATTACTGCATCACCCCAAGCTGCCGCATAAGCCCCATCTGGTCAAATTCAGCCCAGCGTTCAACGAGCTTGCCGTCTGCCACGCGAAACATTTCAATACCACCTATCGTTACTTCTTTGCCCGTTGGCGGCAGGCCCATAAACTCGCCGGTATTTGTACCATTCACGGTTAAGCGAACCACCACCTTATCCCCATTGGCAATTATGTCTTCCGCCGTTACCTGAAAATCGGAGAAGACAGCGTGAAACATGCCCAAGGTCTGTTTGGTACCGGCCAGACCGGGAGGTGCACCGGGGCTGGGGCTGTGATCGGCCAAATCAACGGCTATCAACGCATCCAGACCATCCAGGGTATTGGCGTTGATGGCCTCATAAACTTGTTGAACAATAGCTTTGTTTTCTGCTGACATCGTATTTTCTCCTCTGTAAATAGACCTTGTAGGACAAACTTAAGTTTGTCCTACGGATATTTTCATCATTGGTGGTGTGTCAACACTCGTGATAACTCCTTGATAATCGTCTAAAAATAAGTTAGTGATTTCATCTGGAGATAAGAGATTAAGAGATTGGAGATTTCTCGCTAAAATCTCCCAATCTCTAATCTCCAATCTCGCCTATAGTTATGATGGAATGACACCGAGTTGCTGCATAACACCCAGGTCGTCGGCGTTGTTCCAATGTTCGACAATTTTGCCATCAGCGATACGGAAAATATTGATTCCCGTTGTCTTTATCGCTTTGCCGGTTGGGGGGATGCCGAATAAGTCGCCCTGATGCGTGCCGGTCCCGGAAAAGCGGACGGCCACCTTATCCCCTTCGGCGACCACATCCTCAACCGCGCCATCGAGGTCAGGGAAGGCGTTATAAAAGATACTAACCCACTGTTTGACCCCCTCGATACCCGGCGCCAGTCCGGGTGGCGCGCTGTGAGAGACAAAATCGGCGGCGATGAATTCGTCCAAATCAGCTAAGTCTGTCTGTGAGCCCCATATTTTCTGCCACCGCATGGCTACGGCTTTATTATCTGTCACTGACATTGTAATTCTCCTTTCGCTATAATAATGATAGATCAATTCACTGAGACGATATTACCCGCTGCTTCAGCAAGGTCAAGAAGAAGTACCCCAGGATCACGCCTGCCACCATAAGGGTGATATGAAACCCATACTCGATTGCGATGAGTGCATTCATGTTCAACCCAGCCGCGACATGCAGGCTGTCGTGCGGCCACCAGTTGACAAGCAACCAGGCAATCGAGAGATAGGCTGCCAGGGTCAACCCTTTCGAGGCAGGCACAATAGCCTTTATCACCGGATAGCCAAAGATCAAGAACGATATGCCTAATCCGAAGGTGAGTACTTCAGCGATATTTAATAATATTAGTAGGGGAAGTTGGCTGCCTGTGGGTGGCGGCATAACCGCCGCGGGCCGCCAGAATCCACCCAAAGGCCCGTTCGGGCTTGCCAGGAAGGCGATCACGGCCAGCCCTAAAGTTACGATCAGCCATTTGACCCAATTTTGGCCAGTAACTTTGCTTACAGCTTTGCTTTCTAATGTTGTCATAGTCTATATCTCCTTTTGTGTATCAAGGTGTGATCGCAAAGTGGATCACGCTAACAGTTGCCGAAAAGTTATGTGAGTACTGTTCAAGTCTTTCAGTTGATGGACATCCCTCCTTTCTCTGCTTATTAGGGCCTTATGCTAGTTCCACAAAGACCTAACATAACTGGCGAAATTCGGTCTCCAGAAGCCTGGAATTTACATCTTCAGGCAAGTTTACGGCTAACTGTGGTCAAAATTCAGGGCAAAATT
>DAOUMU010000118.1:0-16409 GCA_034409055.1 Anaerolineae bacterium | reverse complement strand
CATCCACGGCGATACCATAGCCTTCGTCCCAGTTGCTGCTGCCATAGAAGGTGTGCCACTGGTAGGTCCCGCTGCTGTTCAGCTTGAGCGCCACGATGTCGCCGTTCCCGCTAAAGGCATTCAGCGGGGGGGTGGGGTCTGGCCCGTTCCAGGTCACATAGCTATAGCCCGTGACATAGAGATTGCCACTCCCATCCACGGCGATATCCTGACCAAAGTCAGAATTGCTGCTGCTACCATAGAAGGTGTGCCACTGGTAGATCCCGCTGCTGTTCAGCTTCACCACCACTATGTCTATGCTCCCGCTATGGGCATGCAGCGGGGGGGTGTCGCCTGGCCCATTCCAGGTCGCATCGTTCCAACCCGTGATATAGACATCGCCGCTCCCATCCACAGCGATACCATCGCCTGCGTCCCCGTTGCTGCTGCCATAGAAGGTGTGCCACTGGTAGGCCCCGCTGCCGTTCAGCTTGAGCACCACGATGTCGCTGCCCCCGCTATGGGCATTCAGCGGGGCGGTGTCACCTGGCCCGTTCCAACTCGCCTGGCTATAGCCCGTGACATAGAGATTGCCGCTCCCATCCACGGCGATACCAGTACCTCCGTCAGTGCTGCTGTTGCCATAGAAGGTGTGCCATTGGTAGGTCCCGCTGCTGTTCAGCTTGAGCGCCACGATGTCGTCGCCCCCGCTATGGGCATTCAGCGGGGCGGTGACGCCTGGCCCGTTCCAGGTCGCCTGGCTCGTGCCCGTGACGTAGACATTGCCGCTTCCATCCACGGCGATACCCCAGCCTCCGTCCAGATTACTGCTGCCATAGAAGGTGTGCCACCGGTAGGTCCCGCTGCTGTTTAGCTTGAGCACCGCGATGTCGATACCCCCGCTAAAGGCATTCAGCGGGGCGGTGGGGCCTGGCCCGTTCCAGGTCGCATAGCTCTCGCCCGTGACGTAGAGATTGCCGCTCCCATCCACGGCGATACCATAGCCTTCGTCCACGCTGCTGCTGCCATAGAAGGTGTGCCACCGGTAGGTCCCGCTGCTGTTCAGCTTAACCACCACGATGTCGAAGTCCCCATTATGGGCATTCAGCGGGGCGGTGTTGCCTGGCCCGTTCCAGGTTGCCTCGCTTTGGCCCATGACATAGAGATTGCCGCTCCCATCCACGGCGATACCAAGGCCTACGTCCGCGTCGCTGCTGCCATAGAAGGTGTGCCACCGGTAGGCGGGGTCAATGATCAGAGGGTAGTGCGGGTCGTAGGGACCCAGAGCAAAACCGATCTCTGACCGGCCGCGCGAGCTGAAGGCTATGGAGACCGGCACACGCCGACCAGCGATCTCCTGCCAGGCCACGGGCGCGGCTTCGGTCAGGCGGCCGCTGGCAAAGGCAAAGCCCAGCGAACCGTCGGGCTGGAGCGTGACCGGCGCGTTGTAGCGCAGGTGGATCTGGGCCGGATCGGCTCCGGGGGCCACCATGTAGGTGCTTTTGGCAATGCTGCCCGGTTGGGCTTCGTAGGTGAGGCTGACCCCTGGCCACAAGTTGGGGTAGGTCACCCGGGTCAAGGGGCGCGCTCCGGCGTCAAGAGGGGCGGGGTTGGTTCCCTCTATTGTCGCTGCCTGGGGCATCACCCGCCTGGCCCCGACGAACTGCACGCTCAGGGCGTGGTCCAGACCGGCCAGGTATACTCTATCGGGTTGAAAGCCGATGATATGCCCGCCTGCCTTGAATTGCAGCATGGCCGGCCGGTGCGGCGGGGCACTCGCGCCAGGCGGGGGCCTCAAAGGGTTGGTCTGGACCGGATTCACCCCGGCCCAGACCGGCCCGCCCCCCCTTAAGGCCACCATAGCGGCCAGCCCAGCTATCACCAGGGCCAGCCGGACAAGGCTTGATAAGGTCTTGGTTTGGCTAATGTTTTGGTCAGTCACTGGTTTGTCTCCTTGGAAATCTGGTTGTTGGTTGTTGGTTGGTTGGTTGTTGGTTATTGGTCGTTGGTCGTTAGTCGTTGGTCGTTGGTCGCCTGCCCTGTGGGTTGGTCGTTGGTCATTAGTCATCACCGGCAACGACCGGCCGCAGAGCGTCGCTAAAATGGGAAATAGCAAGCGGCTTGGTCGAGGCAATGGACAAGGGGTGCGCCAGTTTTGGGGCGAAATTGAATCACTGACTCACTGATGATTGATAATGAAATCACTGAAATAGGTTCTTTTAGTGGTGAGATGGCTTGAGATGTTGGTCATTTAGCTCGTCATGGTAGGTAAATTCAGAGTGATCAATCTTTTCAGTGCTTCAGTGATTCAACCCAGCGGGGAGTAGGCAGTAAGAAGTAGGATTAGGGGAAAAAATCGCCTTACTTCTTACTCCCTATTTCATCAAACCGGAATTTGGCTTGCCAGTGGAGCAAAAATTAACTTCCGCTTGATGTCGCTAGCCAACTCGTGAACCCACAGGGCAGGTGACGTAAACCCACAGGGCAGGTGACGTGAAGCGTAATGACTTATCTACAGCTCACTTTTACGTTTTACGCTTTACGTTTTACGTGGTTGGATGCTTTATGAGGTTGTTGCACCGGAAGTTACTTTTTCATTGCTAATTCTGGTTCTATGTAGTTATAGCTCTGGCTGATTACAAATTCTGGTAACTACCTACCATGTCATTCTGAACAGGTGAAGAATCCCCAAGGTTTTGGTAAAGTAAACCTCTTTTGGGCCAAAGTTTTGGAGATTCCTCGTCGCTTCACTCCTCGGAATGACATGAGGGTAGGTAGTTACAAATTCTGAATGATAGCACTGGCAAATTCACTGGTTTTGACCTCGGTGGCTCCCTCCATCTGGCGGGCGAAGTCGTAGGTGACCACCTTTTGGGAGACGGTTTTCTCAAAAGCTCTGCGAATCAATTCGGCCGCTTCGCGCCAGCCGATGTATTCCAGCATCATCACCCCGGAGAAAAGCAGGCTGCCCGGGTTGACTTTATCCAGGTTGGCGTATTTGGGGGCCGTGCCGTGGGTGGCTTCAAAGAGGGCCACGTAATCGCCAATGTTGGCGCCGGGAGCGATGCCCAACCCGCCGATCTGGGCGGCCAGGGCGTCGCTCAGGTAATCGCCGTTGAGATTGGGCGCGGCCAGGACACCGAACTCTTTGGGCCGCAGCAGCACGTGTTGGAAGATGATATCGGCAATACGATCTTTGATCACCACTTTGCCTGCCGGCTGCTGGCCGTCGTACTTGTCCCATAACTCGTCCTCGGTCATGGTGACGCCGGCAAATTCTTCTTGGGCCAGTTCGTAGCCCCATTTGCGGAAGGCCCCCTCGGTGAACTTTTGGATATTGCCCTTGTGGACCAGGGTCACGTTTTTATGACCGTAATCGAGGGCATATTGAATGGCTTTGCGGACCAGTCGTTTGGTGCCAAGGGCGCTGATTGGCTTGATACCAATACCGGCCCCCTCAAAGAATTTGGCCCCCATTTCTTCGCGTAGGAATTTGGCCAGCTTCTCGTTTTCCGGGGTGCCGCTCTCGTATTCGATGCCGGCGTAAACGTCTTCCGTGTTCTCCCGGAAGATGACCATGTTCACAAATTCGGGCTGTTTGACCGGGCTGGGCATACCCTGGTACCAGCGCACGGGGCGCACACAGGCGTATAGGTCAAGTACCTGGCGCAGGGTCACATTCAAGCTCCGGAAGCCACCCCCAACCGGCGTGGTTAACGGCCCTTTAATGCCGACGATGAACTCGCGCATGGCGTCGAAAGTTTCTTCAGGCATGTAGTTACCATCGTACAGCCTGGCCGCCTTCTCACCGGCGTAGATCTCCATCCAGGCAATTTTACGTTGGCCGCCGTAAGCCGCCTGCACCGCCGCGTCCCAAATTCGCTTGCTAGCCGCGGTAATGTCGGGACCAATGCCGTCGCCTTCAATAAAGGCCAGAATAGGCTGGTCGGATATCTTTAATTTGTCTCCTTCGATGGTAATCTTTTGCCCATCCTGGGGGACAACAATTTTGTCGTAAGCCATAGTTTATCTGCTCCTGAGAAAATTTGTTGGCTCTACGCGGATTCGAGGGGTAAGACCTGACAGGTTTAGTAATCTGTCGCTATTTGTTACCAATTTGCTACAATTTACCTGTATTACCTGGTAAATTTTCGCTAAAACCTGTCAGGTCTGGCTTTTTACCCCACAAATCCGCGTTGAATCAATTTGTTATGGGGTGTATTGTACTGTTGGCCATAATCTTTGTCAATGAGGGGAAATGGCGGATGAGCGAATCTGCGAATGGCGAATCTGCGAATGGCGAGTCTGCGAATGGTGAACCCACAGGGCAGGTGTGGCGAATGATGAATGATGAATGGCGAATTTTGTGGCTCGAATGGCCCCCCTAACCCCCCAGCGGGGGGAATTGGTGTTTAACCTCAATGGCCCCCCTAACTTCCCAGGGGGGGGGAACTCTGGCCAAAATCTCCCCCCACAGGAGAGTGCTTAAAAACTGTTCGTAGTGACGACTTTAGTCGTTAATTACCCGCATTATGGGGCCAAAAACGACTAAAGTCGTTACTACCAACCCTCAAATATTGACTTTTTAAGCACTCTCCTGTGGGGGGCCGGGGGGGCCTTTACCCGTTCCGGTCTGAATTGAGCTGCATTTGCCAGGAACGGTTGATTTTACCCTCACGCCATTGCCCCGCAAGTTACCCTCCCTATGGGTAAAGCACAGCTTTTTTAGCGGATTCGCTCATTCGCCATTCGCCTATTCGCCATTCGCCTATTCGCCCATTCCCAGGTCTGAGGCCAGGCGCTGCTGAAACGATTCGTCGTTCAGCTCGAAAACCTGGCCGTTACTATCCTGGGCAAAGTGACTGACTAACCAGTAAATGGCATAGGCCGGTTCGGTGGGCGGACGGAGTTGCCCCCGGTCGTAGAGGGCTTGCCAATCGGCCACTCTGGGAAAGAGGCGGGCCGGCGTTTCGCGGATTTCTGCTTGCATCGGCGTATCGACGACGCCCGGCCTGAAGACCGTGACCACAATGCCCCTGCCGGCTACCTCAGCGGCTAAAGTGCCGCTGAAGCGTTCCAGGGCGGCTTTGCTGGCGTTGTAAGCACTGGTCCCCACAAGATTTTTCTCGGCTACCCCTGAGGAGATATTGACGATGCGTCCGTAGCCTCGCTCCAGCATGTGGGGCAAAACGGCCCGGCTGCACAAGTAAGGCCCAATCACGTTGACCGCAATCAACTTTTGCCAGACAGCCGGATTTGTTTCCCAGACTTTGCCCATAGGGTCGATTAAGGCCGCATTGTTGACCAGGATGTCAACCTGGCCAAAGGCGCGCAAGGTCAGCACCAGGAGATGGTCCACCTCGGCCGCATCGCTGACATCGGTGGGGATAGCCAGGGCCTGGCCCCCCTTGAGTTTAATTTCATCGGCCAGGCCGGTGATTTCATCCGCCGAGCGAGCGGCCAGCACAACCGCCGCCCCCGCTTCGGCCAAAACTAAGGCCGTGGCTCGACCAATCCCCCGACCGGCCCCGGTAATGATGGCCACCCGGTTTTTGAGTAGATTAGGCGTGGTCATAGAGTTCTCCTCCTTATTCAAACAAAAGAGGTATCCCCTTCAAATTTGTGGATAGCGTAGGGGCGAGGCAAGTCGGAGCATAGCTTGTTTGCTTCGACTATCACCAATCCGACTTGCCTCGCCCTTACGTTTGGAGAGGATACCAAAAGAAGGATTATACCGGAAGGTGAAATTGGGGACAAATCAAGAGGGAAGCCCCATGCCTCGGCGGGCAGGGCATAGGGAGGCCCCGCCTACAACTCAACCATACGGACCGGATTGTATATCACTTCAATAATTCGGGGTTGGGTAGGGGCGAGGCAACTCGGATTGAGAGTCTCGGAGCAAACAACCTGCTCTCCAAGTTGCCTCGCCCCTACTTTTTGAGAGGATACGATTGTATTGGTAATTTACCTGCGGCGCATAACAAAGGCGCCAACCACAACCAGGACCAGAATCAACAAACCGCTCAGGCAAACCAAACACAGGCCCAATGAGACGATGAGGCCCAGGAACTCGTCATCACCTTCGGGGGCGCTCGGCTGACTGACCTCTCCCCCAGCACCCGCTTGACCGGGCAGACCGACGACAGGTTCGGCCGGGGCCGGACGGGGGGTGGAGGTGGGTTGTAACTCGACGGCCGGTGGGGGAGGCGTCTCTTCAGGCTCCGTAGGGGTCTCAGGCGCGGTCCCCAGGTTCAGGCGACCGACGCCAAAAGCGTTATCCGGCCCGGCCGGCCCCAGGTCTATGGCTCGCTCCCGCAAGAATGTGCCGATGTCGTCGGGCGAAAAATCAGGAGACGCTTGTAATATCAGGGCGGCCGCCCCGGCTACGTGCGGCGCGGCGGCCGAGGTGCCGTCAAAGGCTTCCGGGGCATAAGAGGCACTGTCGACTACGGAAGGCGCGGACAGGTCGGGTTTAAGGCGGCCATCCGCTGTCGGCCCGTTGGAGCTATAGGGCTCCAGGGCATCGTCGGCCCAATGAACCGCCCCCACGGCAAAGGCTCCCCGGGCATCGGCCGGGTTGCCGAGGCTATGCTCGACCACGATATAATCGGGATGTATGAGACCACCGTTGATAAAAAGATCAAAGGTCGCATCCCCCCTGGCTCGCCCTTCGTAGTTTTGGATGGCCAACAGATAAACTTCACTGTCCTCGAATTCGTATAAAAAACCTTCAGCCGGAATCTGTCCCGGTTGGCCATCTTGAGGCTCTTCCGACTTGGCTAACAGGTTGCCCTCGTTATCGAGGAGGCCCAGATCGTAATCTTGGTCGATGCTGGCCCAATCATCCCAACTCAAGATGATTTGAGTCTGAACACCCGGCCCAAAAGGGATGAACGGCAATACGTCCGTGTCGGGAAAAAAATCATGGATGGTGTCTCCATTGTTATCATTAAAAGCACCCCGCCAATGGACGTCGGCCTCATTGCCGGCAGCATTGACCCAAAAGATGCCTTCATCGTAGGCCCAATCCACCAACTCGGCGGCAAAGCCGGTGCCATCCATGGGGGTCAGGCCATTGCTGCCGGTGGAGTTAGAGATGATGTCGACTTCCTGACTAATCAGCCATTCGACAGCCAAACCCATGGCCACATCGGTGCCATCGTAGTAAGCCAGATACAGTTCAGCCTCCGGGGCCATCTCGTGGACAATCTCGGCGCAGGCCGTCCCGTGTACTTCCTGGTCAAAGGCATAATCATCCCCAAAAGCCTGGACGGTAACCTGCTCTGGCAACTCTTTACCCAGCAAATCCTGGTAGCCGGCAAAGCCCAGGTCTAAAACGCCGACCTTGACCCCCTGGCCGGTAATGCCCTGGGCATGCCAATTGTTGGCCAAGGTGACGTTGACCCCCTGGCCCAAAATAGCCCCCTGTTTGATGGTCGCCTTTTGGGGTAGTTCCAGGCGAATGACGTGCTCCAGGTTGGAGATACGCTCGACAATTAAATCCGGCTCTTCGGCTTGAATCTGTTCTTGAATCAGGGAGACGGGAACGGCGATGTTGATCTTATTGCGAAAGCTGGCTTTCACAATCACTCCTTCCGCCTCCAACTCCGCGATCAGGGGGGCGCTGTCTTCGGTATCTAACACCAGGGTCATCTCCACTTCCTCTCTATCGTTGAGGATGCCCCGCTGGCGGGCCAGGGCCAGGGCCGTTTCCTCGCCACCCCGCTGGTAGGCCAGGTAGAAATCTTTATAAACAGAGCCAAGCTCTGGATTCTCCAGCAGGTCGGCCAGCTCGGGATAATCAGCCCGGATTTCCTCGGCAATAGTTTCCAGAGATTCGGGTGGGGTTATCTCTACATCAGGAATTTTGAAAGCAGTGGCCGGCGTAGGCGTTGGTTCCGGACCAAAACCGGGCAAGGCCCCACCCTGGGATAAGCCGTAGAGCAGAACGCCAAGGCCCAGGAGTAACAAAACAGCGGCGACCGCAACAATGATGATGACATATTGGCGTTTCATAAGCACACAATCTCCTTGCTAAATTTGATCTTTACGTTTAATCAACCAGGCGGCCAGGCCACTCCAGAGTAGCGTATGTACCCACAGGAAAATCCAGCGGGCCAGGAGGGCCACGGCGCTGTGGGCATAGTTGACGTAAAAATTGATCGTGGTGGGCACGTCTTCCACCACCTTCTGCATACCCCGGCCAATATCGATCTCCCGTTCAACCCGTACCTGACCCAGGTTATTCAGGGCCTCCATATCGGTGCTGGCCCCCAGGGCCTCCAGCGACCAGCGGGTAATGGTTAAATAGGAGAAGGGCTGGGTCAGTGGCGATAGTTCAAAAATAGCCCCGGAGAAGACAATTTGGACAAAGAGGGCAATCAGCATCAGGTAAATAACCATATTTCTGGAAGAGACCAGCGCCGAGATGAAGAGCCCCAGGGCCACACTGGCCAGGGCTGTAAAAACCAGGGTCAGGTAATATTCAAGCGGCGACCACAGGATGGCCCCGGTTTTAGGAAAGTCTACTTTAAAAGACAGAATAATCAGCAGGAGGAGGCATTGGAGCAACATAAACAGGCCCAGCACCACAAACTTGGAGGCAAAATAGGGCGGTATTCTAAGATTAATCATCCGCTCACGGCCGTAAATGGCTTCCTCCTTAATAATTTCGTAAGAGGCGGCAAACACGCCCAACAGGTTGGCCGCCAGGGCCATCATAAATAGTAGGGTTTGGGCTTTGTTGACAATGGTGTAAGCAGCCTCGGCCTCCAAGAGGGCTGTGATTTCCTGGGCAGTATTGCCAATCAGGGCCGCACCATCACTGATGAGCAAGAGAAAAATACCGATGATGGGCATCACCGCCAGCAGCACCCCCAGGCTGATTTTATCGTGCCTGATTAAATCCATGTAGCGCCGGGCCAACACGCCAAATTGCTTTATTTGCTCCTTCAGGCTGGCGGTGGCTGCACCAGCGGTTGAGGTTATGGGCCGGGCCATCTCTCCGGTTTGCCGGTTGGCAATGTAGGTTTTATAGGCAGACGATTGGCGATAGTGGGCCGCCCAAAGGGGTCCGGCTAATATCTGCGCTGCATCTCCGTTTTTTGGAGGGAGCTGATGGGTGCGAATAAAATGATCATATTCTGGTTTGATTTCCTCGGGAACGGTCGGATCGTTGTTAGCGGTAAAAGTTTGAGCCAGTTGGGTATAAATGTCGGGGAAGTTATCCACCTTAAAGAAGGTAGTGGCCTCATCGGGCGGGCCAAAGTAGACTAATTCGCCTCCCCGAGCCAGAAAAGCCACCTGGTCGCAATTATTGGTAATGTTGCGGGTGGCGTGGGTCACCAACACAATGGTACGCCCCTCGTCGGCCAGTTGGCGCAGGGTGTCCATCATCAATTTTTCCAGGCCGGGATCAAGGCCGGAGGTCGGCTCATCCAAAAAGAAAATCCACGGTTCGGCCAGTAACTCGGCGGCAATACTGACCCGTTTGCGCTGACCTCCACTTAGATTACGGATCATAGTATGCGCTTGAGCCGTCAAGCCCACCTTGGCCAGCACCTTATCAATGCGCGCCTCAATTTCTGACCGGCTGGCATCGGGCAGACGCAGCCGGGCCGCATAATGCAGGGCCTGGCGTACTGCAAGGCCCTGGTGAATAATGTCATCTTGCGGCACGTACCCCATCATGTTACGGTACAGGTTGAAATTTTCGTATAGATTATCCCCATTAACCAGCACCGTCCCGGTTGTGGCCGGGCTGAGACCGTTTAAGGCTTTCATTAGGGTGCTTTTGCCGGTGCCACTGCCCCCCACCACGGCCACAAATTCGCGGGGGTTGATGACCAGGTTCAGATTACGCAAAATCGTTTTGGGCTTACTTTTGTTCTCTATACCGAGGATATTGGTCGCATAAAATGTTTTTTCCAGGTCGACCGCCTCGAGCCGAAAATTGCGCTCGGCCGAGAAGGGCGCAAAAGCACCTGCCCCCCGGTAGACCAGGTTAAATGGGCCAATCTGGATAACATCCCCCCGTTCTAACACCCGCTCCTGGTGTAGTTGAGTTCCATTCAAAAAAGTACCGTTGTTACTGCTCAAATCTTCGATAGCGTACCGATTTTCATCACGCTTAACGACCTTGGCGTGATTCCAGGATACAGCCGGATGGTCCAGGGTGATGGCTGCTTCTGTATTGCGACCAATGTATGAAATATTGGCAGTAAGCTGAAAGATCTGGGCCAGCTCCAGTGCTTCCACGCCGGTGAAGGCCGTAGGGGCCACATAGGTCAGGCTGGCCGAATTACCCAGTCTATCGCTGAAGCGAATAATATCGTTTGAGGCCAACAGGTGGGGGTCACCCGGCTTCAGGCGTTTGCCGTTGACGTAGGTGCCATTGGTGCTGTTCAAATCGGTGATGGCGTGACCTTTACGGGTCAATTCGATTTTGGCATGTTCACCAGAAACAGTGGGGAACAACACCTGGATCATATTGGTCCGGCGGCGGCCCAGAGTGGTGACCGTTTTCGACAGAAATTCCTCCCGTGTTTCCTGGCCGGGAAGATGCACGATAATTTTGGCCAGCGAACCGCCGTGGACAGTCGCAGCCTGGCTCTCGTCTTTAAGGGGTGCGCCGCAATTGGTGCAGAAAGAGGCATCAGATCGAGCCAGCCGCTTGCCACAATGTGGACAGTTATTGTTTACGTCTGTCATGCTGCCCCCTACGTATTGCGTACTGCGTATTACCGACTTTCGTTACCCGACATTTGAAAATCAGAAACTTTCTCTCCTCGTGTCGGGTGGTGAATTACCGACTCATAGCATAAACCCACAGGGCTAGTGATGTGAAAGTGAGCCATAGATAAATCATTACGCTTCACGTTTTACGTTTCACGAGTTGGCTGGCAACATCAAGCACAAGTTGCTTTTTGCCCTGCTGGCAAGCCCAATTCTGGTTTGCTGTAATTATATCATCGGGGTAGAAGATTGGGAAAAATATCCCATAGTCACGGAGTCAATTTGTTGATATGGTGAAAATAAGTTCTATCATTGATCCCCTCGATCTCACTTTCCTCATATAGACACATCTCCAATCCCCCCCCAGGTTTATCCGTTTACAGTTCAAAACTTGTCTTTCGGGAGAGAATAATGGTTCTTCAGAAATTCGCTTAGTTAGTTCTTGTTGCAAAACCTTGTAGTAGATGCATCCCCATGCGTCTATAGCGGGCATAGGGATACCCTGGCTACGTTTTGCAACAGAAACTGGTTAGTTAAAGCAAGGGAAAGACCAGGTTTCTGAGGCTGTCCAATTATCCATAAGGGGGTGTTGATGAAAGGAGAATACTTGATGAAAGCTAAAATTGTGTCTATATTCCTGCTCTTGGTTGTTCTGAGCCTGGCCTTGGGTTCGACCGGTCAGCAGCCCGCCACCTATGCCGCCCCGCCGCAGGCTGTTCAGACGCCTGTGCTCAAATGGCAACACGGAGGTTGCTACGCTTCCTGGTGCGAAACCGGCTGGTATTCCTCCCCGGCTGTGGCCGATCTGGATGGTGATGGCCAGCCAGAGGTCATCGGAGCCACTTATTCTGTTTTTGCCCTCAACGGTCAGGATGGTTCTGAGCAATGGCGGGTGGACCCGCCCGGCGGACGGGTATGGCCCGGGGTGGTCGTGGCCGATGTGGATGATAACGGTGATCTGGAGGTAATCACCGCCCACGGCAGCGGCTACGTTCATCTTTTCGACCACGCCGGTAACATCGTCTGGTCACAGCGGCCCATCACGAATGAACTGCGGGGGTTAGCCGTCGACGACTTGGATAGTGATGGTACCCTGGAAATCATTGTCAACGGAGCGGTCTCCAGTAAGGTCAACACCTGGGTGCTGGAGCACGACGGGACGACGCGGGCCGGTTGGCCCCAATTGAGCAACGACAGCGGCTATGCCTATGGCGTCTTCAACGACAACGCGGCCGTCGGTGACCTGGATGGGGACAACATAGGCGAAATTGTGGTCCCCTCAGACGTGCATTATATTTGCGCCTACGAACCAGACGGCAGCCAAATCCCGGCCAAGGCCATCTATGACGGCAAAGGGTGGGGCAAGGTCGGTGTGTGGGAAAGCCTGGCCACCGAACTACGCGGCTGGGGATATTGCAGTGGGGCGCGAGCCGAACGCTACCGGACCAACTTTGCCCACGGGGCCAGTGTGATCACCGATGTCAACGGAGATGGTCTGGTTGAGGTGGTCGTGACCGGCAACGTGTACGATTGTGCCGTCGGACACCCGCCAGGCAAGTATAATGGGGTATATATCTTCAACGCCGACCGCAGCCGTTTTAACCAGGATGGCTACGACTGGCAAAACCTCCCGGTCGATACCGGGGCGCCGTTGAGCGAGGACTACAACGTCATCGAGAACAACCAGCCCAATCCGGTGACGGCTGACCTGGACGGCGATGGTCAAAAAGAGATCATCTATTCATCCTACGATGGTCGCGTCCACGCCTTCTGGTTGGATAAGACTGAGCATTATAACTGGCCCTACTCGGTCTATAACGCGACCGAGGGCTTTTACCGCTTCGCCTCTGAGCCGGTTGTGGCCGACCTGGACAACGATGGTAAGGCGGAGGTCATTTTCGGCTCCTGGCCCCAAAAAGGGAACAACCGGGTGGGCAAATTACATATTCTTGATTACCAGGGCACCCCTTTGCACGAGCTAAATTTGCCTGCCCCCTTTTCCGGTGATTGGAACGGTGCCCTGGCCGCCCCTACCCTGGCCAACATTGACACCGATACCGACCTGGAACTGGTCTTGAACACGACCCACGCCGGCCTGGTAGCCTATGATTTACCCAACACTTCGAATGCCCAAGTTTGGTGGGGCACCGGGCGAGGCGGCTATAAACGGACCGGTGTCTCGGCGGCCGAGGAGGTTTTTACCCTGGGCCTA
This sequence comes from Anaerolineae bacterium, assembly GCA_034409055.1. Classification (GTDB taxonomy): domain Bacteria; phylum Chloroflexota; class Anaerolineae; order 4572-78; family J111; genus DAOUMU01. The sequence goes on along the minus strand of DAOUMU010000118.1, from coordinate 3,484 downwards.
AAATCCTCTATGCAGGCCATTGACCCCAGTGATGTGGCTGTGTATACTATTACTGTACGACCCGCCAGCGGCTTTAATGGCCAGGTTACCCTGGCTGCTACTAATCCAGACCCCAGCCTGATTTTGAACCTGTCCGCCTCGACCGTCACCCCGCCGGACTCTGTCACGCTCACCTTAACCGATACCCATCCTACCGGTCCCCTCTTGCCCGGCTTATTCTACACGGTCCCAATTACCGCTACCGGTGGGGGCATTACCCGGACGACCAAGGTTAGCTTACTGGTGGGCGGAACGCGGGCCTATCTGCCGATGATTCTGAAATAATGGAGGGGTGTTATGATGACCAAGCGTAATGTTGTACTTTGTCTAATTTTAATCCTTTGCCTGATGGGGATGAGAATAGCGACCAACGACCAACGACCAACGACCAACGATCTTTTCGAGGGCGATTTTAGGTCCGGGCTGGCTCAGTCGAGTGATCGTTGCCCACCGCTGCCGTCCGCCACTGGCATTACGGTCTCCACAGAAGCTCAACTGCGTGACCGGGCCCAAAACGCAGCGGCCGGTACTACCATCAAGATCAGGGCCGGTCTCTATCAGATGCAAGATTTTATCTACATCGTGAATAATGGCATCACCCTGCGGGGTGAAACCGGGAATCGGGCAGACGTGATTCTCGATTTTGGCGGAATGGTGGCCGGCCATTTCGGCATCCTGGTTGATGCCGACGACGTGACCATTGCCGATCTGACCATTCGCAACGCTCACGACCACGGGGTGTCTATCCAGGGCCGTGACCGCCCCAAGTTGTACAACCTGCACATCAAAGATATTGGCGACCAGTTGGTCAAGGTCAACCCGGCCGGGAACGGCAGTGAGGACGGGCTGCTGGCCTGCTCCCGCCTGGAGTACACGACCAGCGCGCCCGATGATTATACCAACGGTATCAGCGCCCACCAGGCCCATAGATGGGTCGTGCGTGACAACGAGTGGTACCGCATCCGGGGGAACGCCGATCAAACCGGCCCCGCCATTTTGTTCTGGTCTGGCTCCTCCGATACCGTGGTGGAGCGTAATTTGCTGGTTGATTGTTACCGGGGGATAGCCTTTGGCAATCCCAGCCATAGCGGTGTAGATCATACCGGCGGCATCGTGCGCAACAATTTTATCTACAGTAGCTTGGCCCACGACGTGGCCATCGAAATGACCCGGGCCCAGGGCTGGCTGGTGGCGCATAATACGGCCCTCCTGCTCAATCCCGATTCAGGCTTGACCTGGGGCATGGAGGCCCGCTATCCAGAGAGCCAGGGCACCTTTGCCTACAACCTGACCAATATGAACCTCTGGCCCGACCGGGATGGGGCCCAGGGGACCTTGACCGGCAACGTCACCAACGCCGGGGCAGGTTGGTTCGTCAATGCGGCTACGGGCGACTTACATCTGCAGGCCACGACCACGGCGGCCATTGACCAGGCTGCGCCCCTGGCCCAGGTCACCGACGACTTTGATGGTCACCCCCGGCCTATCGGCGCTGCCCCGGACGTGGGCGCCGACGAGTACGGCGTGCCTCCACCCCCCGCGGTGACCGACCTGCGTGTCACGGAAGCCGTCACCGGTACCAATATGCTCACCGCTACCCTGCGTTGGACCACCCCAACCGAAGCCGTGACCACCACCTTGCGTTACACAGATACCTTGATCACCGAGGTCAATTGGGCCGGCGCTTCCCTGCTGACGGATACTTTATCCGGCAGCGCCGATACCTTCACAGCAAAGGTGCCTTATAATAATAACACCGTCTACTTTGCCCTCAAGTGGCAGAACGCCGGGGGGGATTGGTCCGCTCTTTCCTACAACGCCTTCTGGCCTCACTTTGACGTTTGGTTGCCGTTGATTTTGAAGTAACTTGATCTTATTTTTGCTTGAACCTGGTAAATGCCTTATGTTATAATAGTTTCCAGGGTAAAACGTAGACCAGGCATCCCCATGCCTTGCCGCTGGCGCATGGGGATGCGCCGGCTACAGTTTTGTATTGGAAACCAACTGGTTTCTGTTGCAAAACGTAGCCAGGGCATCCCTATGCCCGGCGTAGACGCATGGGGGGAGTTGATTCTGTAGATCCGCCGCACCCTTGGCCCCCAATTCCCCATTATTGTCATCACCGGTACCGGTAGCATGAAGGAGTAGCGCCGTGTTTTTAAGGATTACAATGTGTTTGATTTTATCCAAAAGGCCAAGCTGGACCTGGAGGAATTTCAAACCATGGCCACGGTGGACACGACCAGAACAATAATGGCCTGGCGCATACTCCAGGCCGGCTCGTGGTCATGTGCCTCGGCCGTATCGTGGGGTGGACCGGCTGCCTGGAAGGAGAAGGTAATACTCAAAGCGTAGACGATGATCATCACGATGGCCACGCCGATGCTTAAATACTCCTCATCAATCGCAGCTTGGCGCATTATACTGTGAAAACCGGACTTGTAAATTCAAGATACGGATAATATGACATTTGTCAGCAATACTCAGGGCAAATGTTACTTGCCTGCTCTGGACAATAATTTTACATTAAATCGAGTTTGTGAACATTTTGGCTTTAATGGTAGTAATCTTTATATTACGAGAAAGAACCCCAGGATGTAACTACCTACCCTCATGTCATTCCGAGGAGCTCAGCGACGAGGAATCTCCGAAACTTTGGCCCAAAAGAGGTCCACTTTACCAAAACCTTGGAGATTCTTCACTCGCTGCGCTCGTTCAGAATGACATGGTAGGTAGTTACCCCAGGATAATGAAATTAAAATCATCCATCTTACTATATTTCATCATGATCTTATCTCTCATCATCATAGGCGGCAGACAGCTTGGTCTTACTCAATCATCGGATGACGGCACGGGAAATGCGCTTCAGCAAACGATTACCGGGGATAAGGTTGAAGATAGGTTTCTCAATCAAACAATGAGAGACAATGATTGGCAAAACCTTATGGCTGTTAACCAGCAGATGAGCTATCCTCCCACCTACGGCCCGGCCACCACCTTGTTAGAAGATGTAGGCGGCTCTATAGTCGATTTGTTACCAGCCTATGCTAGCATTAACGATTCGTTTGAAAATGGCTTTGGTTCTTTCGAGATTTATAAAGAAGGAGACATCTATTATCTCTGGCTTAATAGCAGAGTCAGAGTCGAGACTCTTTGCAATGTCTTTTCTATCGAGCAACGTTTTGAAAGCCAAGATGGCTTGCTTTGGCGTAATCGGACGGATACTAATCTTGTCCGGAACACTTCGTCTTGTAGATTGGTCTGGGGTCTGCGCGAGATTATTAAAAATGGTAATGTTTATGAAGGCTGGGAAGAATATTATTAGGGCCTTATGCTAGTTCCACAAAGACCTAACATAACTGGCGAAATTCGGTCTCCAGAAGCCTGGAATTTACATCTTCAGGCAAGTTTACGGCTAACTGTGGTCAAAATTCAGGGCAAAATT
>DAOUMU010000117.1:0-10713 GCA_034409055.1 Anaerolineae bacterium | reverse complement strand
AATTTTGCCCTGAATTTTGACCACAGTTAGCCGTAAACTTGCCTGAAGATGTAAATTCCAGGCTTCTGGAGACCGAATTTCGCCAGTTATGTTAGGTCTTTGTGGAACTAGCATAAGGCCCTATTAGTTAATAACAGGCACTTTGTCCTTAAACAACCCCAAATTCAAGCATCCTGGTGACTATTTTAGTGTGGTTTTTCACATGAACGCTATTCTACCTCTTAGATACTCTCCTGTCAAGGAAAATTTAAAAATCCTGAAGGTTTTTTTCTTTGTTACTCCTCTCTGCTCCGTGTATAATCAGATCCTGTGGATGCATTTCAAAAATCTTATACCTAAAAAAGTGGGGGATTGCGTGGTGAAAAACGGATCATCAATGGCTTTGCCTAAAAATGCCGGGCTCTTAATTTTCGTCAGCATCATCATTATGGGCGGACTGTTGTCAGCCTGCGGCCGAATCCAGGGAAAACCAACACAAGACAGCGCTGACCTTATCATTGATATGGTTGTGGAACCGGCCCAGCCTGTGGTTGGCTCGGCCCAGTTGATTTTTACCATCACCGATAAGCAAGGACAGCCCATCAATGACGCTACGCTGGATGTAGAAGGCAACATGTCCCACGCCGGGATGACCCCCGTCTTTGCCCAGGGCAGCGGGGGTGAAGAGGGGCGTTATGTGGTCCCCTTCGAGTGGACGATGGCCGGCGATTGGTTTGTTACGGTTGATGTTTCTCTAGAAAATGGCGAGGTGATTTCCCGCCAGTTTCCGGTGTCGGTAGAATGAGGCCGCAATCTTTCTTGGTTATGGATATATTGACCTGGCCCTTGCTGGGCACTTTTTTACGCTGGCGATATGCCCGGCGCACAATGCAAACCGTTTTATTGATCATAACAGGTTTCATCGTTTTCGACGGTTTGTTAGGCCCGCCACAGGCCCCTAAAAACCTGGCCACGGTCACCACCTGGATCCATTACCGGGGATTGGTTGTCCTGGCCTTGCTGATGGTGGGCAATCTTTTTTGTATGGCCTGCCCCTTTATGTTGCCTCGTGAACTGGGCCGTTGGTTGGGCAAGCGCCTGGGTTTCCAGGGAAAGGTGCCCCGTCTTTTGCGTCATAAGTGGTTGGCCGCAGCCCTATTGATTGTCTTCTTTGGTGCTTTTGAACTGTACGACCTGTGGGCCAGTCCCTGGCTCACAGCCTGGATTATCGTGGCCTATTTTCTGACTGCTTTGGTGGTGGATACATTTTTTCAAGGCGCAGCTTTTTGCAAATACGTTTGCCCGCTGGGGCAGTTCAACTTCCTGGGCTCGCTGACCTCGCCGGCCGAGATAAAGATCCGCAATGCCGACACTTGTACTACTTGCCGCACCAAAGATTGCATTGCCGGCAACAAGCTGACCGGCCAGCGTGGCTGCGAATTGTGGCTTTTTCAGGAGAAAAAAGCCGGTAATATGGATTGCACCTTTTGCCTGGATTGTATCCAGGCCTGCCCCCACGATAACGTCGGGCTGATTGCCCGTATTCCCACCCAAGAGTTGTGGGGCGATCCGCGTCGTTCCGGCCTCGGTCGTTTTAGTCAGCGGTGGGATTTGGCCGTTTTAATGATGGTGCTCATCGCTGGCGCTTACCTCAATGCCTTTGGCATGATTAGCCCGGTTTATGCTTTGCAGCAAAATTTGGCCCAGTGGCTGAATACGACCTCAGAAGTACCCGGCTTGCTGTTAATTTTTGGCGTGGGCCTGATTGTCATCCCGGTTGTGCTACTGGCGGCGACCGGCTTCTTGAGCCGTCTGCTGGCTGGCCGGACCCACGAGCCGTTGGGGTACGTGATCCGTCGCTTTATCTATGGCCTGGTGCCGATGGGCTTTGGGGTGTGGTTGGCCCATTACGCTTTTCACTTTCTAACCGGGGCCCTGACCCTGATCCCGGTGACCCAATCTTTTCTCAATGATAGCGGCTTTGCGGTGGGGTCACCCCAGTGGCAACTGGGGCCGATTGTGCCGCCGGATTGGCTCTTTCCCATTCAGGCGATCTTGTTGTACCTGGGCCTGTTTGGTGCGCTGGTGGCCGGCTTTCAAATTGCGGTCAGCCATTACCAAGATCGCCATACGGCCTTGCGTGCTTTTTTACCGTGGGGTATCCTGTCGTTGCTGATGTTGGCCGCCGCCCTGTGGATTATGTTCCAGCCGATGGAAATGCGGGGCACGATTTTTTTGGGGCTGTAAAGTGGAACGCTGATGACACTGATCTAGCGCTGATTTTCGCTGATTTTCTTAATTATCTTATCTAACTTGACATAGGTGGCAGGATAATAGATGAAACAACACCAAATATATAAACTCTATGTTAGTTTTCTTCTGGTTTTCTCCATCTTTATCGTTCATGGCCCCCACCACTCTGCTCTAGCCATCGGTCCCGGGACGGGGGGCAGTAAAATTCGGGTGAGTGACGAGAAGATTGGCCCCTACGTTCTGCTAGTGGCCACCTCGCCGCTGCCGGTTACCGTAGGCCAAATGAGTGTGTGGGTACGTATCAGGGACGGCAAAACGGACCAACTGCGTCGCGAGGCCGTGGTGAGGGTCGAAGCAACGCCCCGGGAGGGTGGTCCCACCCTGACGGCCCAGGCCACCCATAAAAACGCCGGCAATGATTTCGATTACGTGGCCCACTTTGACGTGGCCGAAACCGGCCAATGGGATGTCACCGTTTTTGTCGAAGATGAACCAGGGCAGGCCGAGGTTAGTTTTACCGAAAGCGTGACCCGGGGCCTGAGCAGCAAGTTGTTGGTCGGGCTGGCCATCCCCTTTGTGATATTGGCCGTCATTGTCGGCGTCTATTTGTGGCGGCGGGCGAAAATGTAGAGCAAGTTGCCAACTTGCCAGGGCGCAATTTAGCAAATTGCGCTACGTGGCTGAGCGCAATTTAGCAAATTGCGTTACGTGGCCGAAACGATGGTCAAGGGCCGAAATAGTGTTTGTGGGAATCCTTCGTCGTTCGTTCTATCCATCACCCTATCAGCGAGGGAAATCATGATTCGTCAATGTACTCAGAGCGAATTTGAGCTGATCCACACCATTATCAACGAGGCTGCTCAAGTGTATCAGGGGGTTATTCCCGCCGATCGTTGGCACGAGCCCTATATGCCTAAAGACGAACTACGACACGAGATTGAGGCAGGGGTTGTGTTCTGGGGATACAAGCTGGCTGGCGAACTGGTGGGGGTGATGGGCATCCAACAGGTACAGGACGTGACCCTCATCAGACACGCCTACGTGCGCCCGCCCAAACAAAATCAGGGTATCGGTAGCCAGTTACTGGCCCATCTCCGCCAGCAGACGAATCGCCCTGTCTTAATCGGCACCTGGGTCGATGCGGTCTGGGCCATTCGTTTCTACGAGAAACACGGCTTCCGCCGGGTTTCTCCGGCCGAGAAGGATCGTTTACTCAAAAAATACTGGTCGATCCCCGAACGCCAGGTCGAAACCTCGGTTGTCCTGGCCGACCGGCGCTGGTTGGAGACTCGTCGACCTGACTTGAACATGGCCTAATAGACTGATGACATCGCCACGTCGTAACCAATTCTAGGCTGGACGGTTGGTACAAAATTATCGAAGGAGCCCATTATTCTCAAAGATAATTTACCCTAGTACCGGGTGCGTTTCAACATTTGGGTAATAGAGATGGGCCAGTATAATGAGCCCCGAGGCCAGGCGCATAGCTTGTTTGTTTCGACTACCACCAGTTCGACTTGCCTCGCCCTTACGCTCCCCACAAATTTGAAGAGGATACCTCAAAACTGACCGGCCCCCGCCGAAGCCCGGCAGACGTACACCGTCGCCTCCAGGCCGCCCGAGGCGGCCGGATATTGCTCGGCGATGGCCATCTTAACGGGGGGTACAAGCTCCTGGGGAGCCAGGGCCACCACACAGCCGCCAAAACCACCCCCGGTCATGCGTACCCCTCCGGCCTGGCCAATGACGTTGCCGATAATCTCCACCAGGGCGTCGATGGGCGGCACGGTGATTTCGAAGTCGTCCCGCATCGAGAGGTGTGACTCGGCCATCAATTGCCCCATCCAGGTCAGATCCCCTTGGGCCAGGGCTTCTGTGGCCGCCTCGGTCCGGGCATTTTCGGTGATCACGTGACGGGCCCGTTTGGCCACGGTTTTTGTTAATTCATCTTCGTGCAGGGCAAAAACGTCGGGCGAGACGTCACGGAGGGCGGGCACGCCAAAGTGAGCGGCGGCTGCCTCGCATTCTTGACGGCGCGTGTTATATTCGCTGTCTACCAAGCCGCGTTTGACGTTACTGTTAGCGATGATAATGGCGGTGCCAGGAGGAATAGGCACGGCCCGATAAGCCAGGCTGCGGCAATCGATCAGCAGAGCCTGATCTGCCTGGCCCAGGGTGGCGATGAATTGATCCATAATGCCGCAGCGCATGCCTACAAAATCATTCTCAGCCTGTTGCCCGACGAGGGCCAGGGTTTTACCATCAATGTCCAGCTCGCTCAAGTGGGCGAAAGTGGTCCCCACCACTACCTCCAGCGAGGCTGACGAACTCAGGCCGGCGGCCCGGGGCACGTTTCCGGCGATGACCATATTGGCTCCCCGCAACGAGTAGCCTCGTCCGATGAGCGCCCAGGCCACCCCGCGTACGTAATTACTCCAGCGGGCAGCCTCATCCGGTGAAATATCGGCGCTCAGACTGAAGGTACTGATTTGCTCCTGATAATCGGCCGCCACTACCTTAACTTGGTCATCGGTCCGTGGTTGGGCGGCAATGACCGTGTCATAGTTGATGGCGCAGGGCAGGACAAACCCGTCATTGTAATCGGTGTGTTCGCCAATCAGGTTGACCCGACCGGGCGCTCGAAAGAAATGGCTCGGTTCCTGGTCGAAATGTTTTTTGAATATCTGGGCGGTTTTTTCTTTGAGAGTCATGGTTGGTCCATATATGTAGTATAGGGAGTAGGGAGTAAGGAGTAAGGGGAATATTACCTACTGCCTACTGCCTACTCCTTACTTCCCTGTAAGATTTAACTTTCTTTGTCTGGCGTACAGGGCCTCAATTCCTGAGTGACTACAGTTTCAGCACCGCCCCCTTATCGGCACTGGTGGCCATTTTGGCGTAGCGGGCCAGCCAGCCGGTTAGATCGGGTCTTTGGGGCAACTGCCACGCGGCGTGACGCTTGGCCAATTCTTCATCGGATAGGGCCACGTTGAGCGTTCCGGCGGCAATGTCTATCTCAATGATGTCGCCCGTTTCAAGCAAGGCGATGGGGCCTCCTTCGGCCGCTTCCGGCGAGATATGGCCGATACATGCCCCGCGAGTACCGCCGGAGAAGCGGCCGTCGGTGATGAGGGCGACACTGCTCTCCAGCCCCATCCCGGTAATGTTGCTGGTCGGAGCCAGCATCTCCTGCATACCGGGACCACCCTTGGGGCCTTCGTACCGGATGACGACCACCTCGCCCGGCTTGACCTCACCATTCAAGATGCCGATATTGGCTTCGTCGTGGGAGTCGTAGACCCGGGCCGGGCCGCGGTGTTGTATCATCTCCGGCAGAACCCCGGCCGTTTTGACCACGGAGCCATTGGGAGCCAGGTTGCCGAACAGGATCGACAGCCCGCCGGTTTCACTGTAAGGATTTTCCAGGGTGCGGATACAATCGGTATTCTGGCTGTTGCGGTCGGCGATATTCTCGCCCAGGGTTTTACCGGTGATGGTCATCGTGTCGAGATGGAGCGCCCCCGGCTTTTGGCTCAATTCGTACAAAATGGCGCTGATACCGCCGGCCGCGTCCACGTCTTCCATATGGTAAGGGGCAGAGGGACTAACCTTGCACAGGTTGGGGACCTGGGCCGACAACTCGTTCAGTCGTTCCAGGGGATAATCCAGGCCCGCCTCCTGAGCAATGGCGATGGTGTGCAGCACGGTGTTCGTGCTGCCGCCCATGGCCATGTCCAGGGCAAAAGCGTTGTCAATGACCTCCTGGGTGATGATGTCCAGTGGTTTCAGGTCCCATTCGATCAGTTTCATAATTTGGGCCCCCGCCTGGCGGGCCAGGGCTTCCCGTTCCGGGGTTTGGGCCAGAATACTGCCGTTGCCAGGCAGGGCCAGTCCCAGCGCTTCGGAGATGCTGTTCATCGAGTTGGCGGTAAACAGGCCGGAGCAGGAACCACAGCCGGGGCAGCCGTAATCTTCCAGCACTTTGAGTTGCTCGGCGGTGATCTTGCCGGCTCTGTAGGCCCCCACGCCCTGGAAGACTGAAATCAGGTCAACTTTTTCGCCCCCAGGTGTGATACCGGCTCGCATTGGCCCACCGCTGATGAAGATGGTGGGGACGTTCAGCCGCATGGCGGCCAACAACATACCGGGGATGATTTTATCGCAGTTGGGGATGCAAATCAGGGCATCAAAGCAATGGGCCGAGACCATCGTCTCCACCGAGTCGGCGATCAGTTCCCGGCTGGGCAGGGAATACTTCATGCCAAAGTGTCCCATAGCAATGCCGTCATCCACGGCGATGGTATGGAACATAAACGGGGTTCCTCCCGCCTCGCGTACGGCCTGGCGCACAATCTCGCCAAATTCATTGAGATGAACGTGGCCGGGCACAACATCGGTGTAGCTGTTGGCGATGCCGATGAAGGGTTTAGTGATATCTTCATCGGTGTAACCACTGGCCTTAAGCAAACTGCGATGCGGAGCTCGTTCAAACCCCTTTTTGATAGTGTCACTGCGCATAGACAAGTCTCCTTTCTTATGAATATTATTATGTGGGCGTTTAGCTATCAGTAGTTAGCTGAATTGCGTGTTACGTGTTGCGTGTTGCGTATTGCGTGAATTAACGCAACACGCAATACGTTGATAGCCTTGCACCTCACGCTGCGCGCCTTGATTTTCACCATTCTGACAAATAGCGCAAATATGAGGAACTGTCTTGGGAGAAAGCTCTTCGTCCCCAAGCGGGAGAAAAAACGTTGATTTATGTCGTCGTGTATTACCCTACCTGCTACCGGCTATACCCCAACCAGCGCAACTCGTTCTCTTTTTTGCGCCACTTGGGCCGGATTTTGACCCACAACTCCAGATACACTTTGGTGCCAACCAGGTCCTGGATCTTGGGGCGGGCCAGTTGGCCGATTTTTTTCAGGGTTTTGCCCTTTTCGCCGATGACGATCTTTTTTTGGGACTGGCGCTCAAGAATGAGATTGGCGCTGATGTAAGTCATGTTTTCGTGACGGCGCTTGAATTCGATCACCTGCACGGCCAGGGCATGGGGCACTTCCTGGTGTAACACCTGTAGGGCTGCTTCGCGGATCAACTCGGCGGCGATGAAGCGGGTCTGCTGGTCGGTCACCTGGTCTTCGGGGTAGTAGCGAGGGCCGAGGGGGAGCTGGTTGATAATCCGCCGCAGTAACTCGGCCAGATTGTCGCCCCCGGTGGCGGAGATAAAGAGACAGTCGTCAGCAGGATACAAGGCCAGAAACGTGGCTTCAGTGCCCGCCAGCTTCTCAGGCGAGAGCAAATCCACTTTATTTAAGGCCAGTAGGACCGGTGTGACCGGCTTTCTTTTCCGCCTGGCCGTCGCCTGCGCCTCGTGCAGGGCCTCGGCCACCAACTGATCTTCAGCCGTGGACGGCTCGCTGACATCCACCAACCAGACGATGACATCGGCCTCGGGAATAGCGTCCAGAGCCGTCTCCACCAGGTATTCGCCCAACTTGTGACGCGGCTGATGAATGCCGGGTGTATCCACAAAAATGACCTGGGCCGGCGGACAGCCCTCGATAGGTTGGGGGTGATCCTGGGAGGGAATGGTCAAGATACCCAAAAGCTGGTTGCGGGTCGTTTGCGGTTTGTGGCTGACGATGGCAATTTTCTGACCCAAAAAGTGGTTCATCAAAGTCGACTTACCCACGTTGGGCCGGCCCACCACGGCCACAAAGCCGGAGTGGTGATCATCAGGCAGGGTCTCATCGACCAGCGGGGCTGCTTCGAGATCGTCGTATTCAGCTTCGTCAGGCCAGTCAAATGTGTCAGGCATAGTTTATAAGGATAGAAAATAGATTTATTTTGAATTACCGTCAAAACCGAAAAGCGTGTTGCGTGTTGCGTGGGTGAATTACGCAACACGCAACACGCAACACGTATTACATAGCCAGTGATGGTGTTCTTTTTATCAATCACGATGCCAGGGAAAACGGATTAAAATTCGTTTCCCGATCGTAATAATCCTCTTGCTCGATTCGCTTCAAAAAGCTAACAATGGCGTAAGTAACGGGAGTGAAGGTAATCTCGATGGCGACTTTGAAAATGTAATTGGCGATAATCAGGCTGAGGATGATTTCCCAGGGAAAGACCCCAAACAGGGTGGCAATGAAGACGAATATGATGGTATCAATTCCCTCACCGACCAGGGTACTGCCGATGGTGCGGCTCCACAGCCAGCGTCCCTCGGTGACCACTTTCATTTTGGCCAGCACAAAGCTGTTAGAGAATTCCCCGCTAAAATAGGCCGTCAGGCTGGCGATAATAATGCCGCCGGAGGCCACACCACCCAAAATAGCCTCGTACGCGGCCTGCCCGGCGTATCTTTCCCAGGTGGCTTCGCCGGGCATCTGCCCAACCAACCAAAAGGTAACAGACATTAAACCAGCCGCGCCAAAGCCGGCCCAAATCACGCGCCGTGACCTTTTATAGCCGTACACCTCGGTTAAAATGTCACCAAAAATGTAACTAATGGGGAAGAGCAGCGTCCCGGCATCAAAGGCCAGGGGCAAACCGAAAATACTCCTCCCCCAGTCGATAATTTTGGCAGAAGAGGCAATGTTACTAATAAGAAGCACTGCCACGAAGAGGGCGGTGATGAAATCATAATATTTGTAAGCTCGGCTCATAAGATTTTAGATAACAGACCTGAAATCTGTGACGAAAGCCCCACTTAGCCGACACGGGGACCGGCGGCTTTAATGTTATCTAGGGCCTTATCGCAAACTGCTCGAAATTCTCCACAAACATGGCCGTTAGTTTTTTGGCCTGCGCATCATAAGCCTCGCCATCGCGCCAGGTGTTTTTGGGAATCAGCACCTCATCGGGTACATCCGGACAGGTAGTGGGAACCTGCATCCCAAAGATGGGGTCTGTTACATACTCCACGTCATTCAATTTCCCATCCAGGGCGGCGTTGATCATGGCTCGGGTGTAAGCAATCTTCATCCGTTGCCCCACCCCGTAAGGTCCGCCGGTCCAGCCGGTGTTGACCAGCCAGCAGTTAACGTTGTGTTTGGTAATTCTCTGGCCCAGTAGGTCAGCGTACACACAGGGGTGCTGGGCCATAAAGGGGGCACCGAAGCAAGTGCTGAAAGTCGCTTGCGGTTCGGTGACACCCTTCTCCGTACCGGCCACCTTGGCCGTGTAACCGGACAGGAAGTGGTATATGGCTTGCTCCAGCGTCAATTTGGTAATGGGGGGCATCACCCCAAAAGCGTCGGCGGTTAGGAAGATAATGTTTTTGGGGTGTCCTCCCCGACCTTCACGGGTCGCGTTGCGGATATGAGAAATGGGATAGGCGCCCCGCGTGTTTTCAGTCAGGGAATCGTCATCGAGGTCAAGCTCGCGAGTAATCGTGTCAACGGTTACGTTTTCCAGGATGGTGCCGAAGCGGCGGGTGGTTTCATAAATTTCCGGCTCGGCTTCCTTCGAAAGACGAATCATTTTGGCGTAGCAGCCCCCTTCAAAGTTAAAGATGCCGTTGTCGCTCCAACCATGTTCGTCATCGCCAATCAGGGTACGGGAAGCATCAGCCGAGAGGGTGGTCTTGCCGGTGCCACTCAGGCCGAAAAACAGGGCCATGTCACCGTTCGGGCCATAGTTAGCCGAACAGTGCATCGGCAGCACGCCCTTGAAGGGTAACAAGTAGTTCATCACGGTAAAAATCGATTTTTTGATCTCACCGGCATAGCTGGTTCCCCCAATCAAAACCAGTTTTCTGGCAAAGTTGACGATAATATAAACCTCCGAATTGGTGCCATCCACGTTTTGAAGGGCATGAAAACGAGGGCAATTGATAACCGTGAACTCCGGTTCGTGAGTGGCTAACTCTTCCGGGGTGGCCTGGATGAACATGTTGCGAGCAAAGAGGCTATGCCAGGCATATTCGGTAATAATGCGAATAGGTAAACGATACTCAGGATCGGCGCCGGCCCAACAATCTTGCACAAAAACATCTTTTAATTGCAGGTAGGAGACCATTCGCCGATGCAGTTCATCGAAGCGATCGGCATTAAAGGGACGATTGATGTCGCCCCACCAGATGTGGTCTGCGCTGGACGGTTCGTAGACCGTAAATTTGTCATTGGGAGAACGTCCCGTATGGTGACCGGTGCGCACCACCAGCGGTCCCAAATGAGAAATAATTCCCTCCCGCCGGCGAATGGCTTCTTCGTAGATCGCCGAGGTCGGCAGATTCCAGTAAATGTCGTGGACATTACTGATGCCGTGGGCTTCCAAACTGACTTTGCTGTGTTTTTCCCCAAAGTGCTCTCGCATGGTTAGATCCTCCTCTGATTGACAAATGATTTGTAACTACTCAGCCACTAGATGTAGGGATTTGAGCTTAAAAAAGGCCAAAATCCCTATATACAGTAGCTCTCGATATCAGCAAAAACTAGATCTTGCCAAATGGATTCACGCTTTATGTCAATA
>DAOUMU010000116.1:0-27137 GCA_034409055.1 Anaerolineae bacterium | reverse complement strand
GGCATCCCCCTGGTACAGTTGGAGCAAATATTCCGCCAGGTCCTTGATGTAGTGAGCAAAATCAATCCTGGCCAGATCTTTGGATTGGTATAGTTTTTCATGAACCAGAGCCATTGATCTAACCCGATACTGGGTTTCCTGACACATGTGCAGGGCATGTTCATCTTTGATATAATGGGACTGAAGGCGAAGCAGGCTGGAAATCAATTGTAAATTGTTTTTGACCCGGTGGTGAATTTCCTTCAACAACACCTCCTTCTCCTTGAGTGAGGTTTTGATTTGCCTCTCTGCCTGCTTACGCTCGGTGATGTCCTGGGCTGCCCCGTAGATGCGTACCACCCGCCTCTCGATTTCATCCCACACCGGACGGGCATGATCACACAGCCAGCGTACCTGGTTGCTTTTGGTAACGATTCGAAATTCACCCTTATATGACCGGCCGGCCAGGAGGGTTAACAATCGTTGCTGGGCGATAGCGACGTCATCGGGATGAACAAGACCGGTCCAGCCGCCCCGCACCTCCACTTCTGCCGTGGTGAAACCGGTGACATAGGTAAAAGAGCCGGTCACCCATTCCAGAACGAGCTTGCCATCCGCTTCAACCCAAAAAGCATAAGCATAGTCAGAGGTCAGCTCAGCCGCAGCTCGATGACGTTCCTCACTTTTGGCCAATAACTCTTCCATCAGCTTGCGTTCCGTAATATCTGTAGCTAAGCCAATGACGCCGGTAACTTGGCCGTGTTGGTTTTGAAAGGGCGTATACCGGATTTCAAATGTCACCCCCGCTATCGTCACCGTTGAGGTCAGCGTTTCCCCGGCCAGGGCACGCTGGACGTGATCCACGACCTGTGGTGTCTCTCGATACACGCTGGAAACTGACTGTCCGATGATCTGATCCGGCTTGAGGCCCATTGTAGCCAGGCCCTTACCCTCTGCAAAGGTGAACACGCCCTCACGATCCGTGGCCCACAGAATAACCGGAGCGTAAGCTAACACAGTATGAAGCCGGACTTCGCTTTCATCCAGGGCCGCTTCTGCCTGCTTCCGTTTCGATTCTAACGTTTCAAATTCAGCAATCTGTTGGCGCAGCGATACCAATTCAGCCATCAGTTGCTCTCTTGGTTTATCCTGATCTTTCATTCCCTACCTCTAAACTCATAGTTACGCTCATTCTACTCCTTGATTACGACGATGACAATGGGCAATTTGTCTCGAATTTATAGTAATTGTGTCCACTTTCTTCGCAGTCATTTTGCCACAGCCCGAAAATGTGAGAAAATAAATATAGGGGGTCATACAAGGCCACTCAAAAATGAGCCGGACCGCTGGCCCTTTCCAGAGAGCTTTCCGATGAATCCAATTTCCGCCTTCTTCGTGCGCAATATCATCACTGTTTTCTTTTTCTACGGCCTGGCCTTCTTTGTCATGGGCCTGGCCCTGGCCCTGGCCAGTCGGCAGACCTCAGAATTTAGATTTGCCCGGGCCATTCGGCCCCTGGCCGCCTTTGGTATTTTACACGGTATTCACGAATGGCTAGAAATGTTCCAGAAGATTGCCACCCTGACCAGCGGCTACACCCCTACAGTTCTGCAAGAAGCGGGCCGCCTGGCCATTCTGGGTATCTCATTCTTGATGTTGTTAGCCTTTGGCATATTGCTGCTAAATCCAAAAAAAATTCAACCCTGGCCGGGGTATCTTCCTATTTTGGCCATGATTGGTTTATGGGCTTTGGGCCTATTCGCTGTCACCATCGCTTTTAAGCCACCGCCTGGTCAGTTTGTGGCCATAGCCGATGCCTTAGCACGCTATAGTTTGGGCATTCCCGGTGCTTTGTTGGGGACCTGGGCCTTGATGGCCCAGCAGCGCACCTTTCGTGAACACGGTATGCCTCAATTTGGTCGTGACCTGGTTTGGTCTGCCGCCGCTCTCTTTCTTTACGGGGTCATTGGCCAGCTCTTTGTCCGCCAAACTTCGCTCGTACCCTCTACCATTATCAATAGCACCCTCTTTTTGCAATGGTTCGGCATTCCGGTCCAGCTTTTCCGGGGCGTAATGGCCGCTGTTCTCACCTTCTATATGGTCCGTGCTCTCAGAGCCTTCGAGTTGGAAAACCAACGACGACTGGAAAAAGCCAACCAGGCCAAGTTGATGGCCCAGGCCCGTGCCCTTGAAGCAGAGCGGCGCATCAGCCATGAGATGGAACGCCTCAATGAAGAGTTGCGGCTGACCACGCACGAACTCTCCCTATTACTCGATTTGTCAAACCTGCTGGCTACGCCCATGAGTTTACAAGACCGGCTGTATAACGTTCTGGAAAAAATTGTCCATAGCCTCAAATTTTCCGATGCCGGCATGATCCTATTAACCAGGCCAGAGGCCGAGGGTTTGCACGTGCAGGTTTCCATTCGCTTTTCCGCCTCAACTGATGACAGCGGGCCGCAATCACCATATGTTTTGGCCCTTCACCTGGGTCAGCAATCTGTCACCAGAGCTATGGCTATGTGTCGACATTTGGACGGTCAGGTCATTCAATTTCCGTTGGCCGAAGCCTTGCAGACGCGGGAATGTCAACAATATCAAAGTCCCACTATGATGATTGGTCTGCCCCTCACCGCCCAGCAGCGCGTTATTGGTAGCCTTGTCCTGGCCCAGTCACAAGCGACCGAAAAGCGCCTCATGTTTGATGAACTCAAGCTCATGGTGGCCATAGCCCAGCAGTTGGGCCTCTCTATTGAAAACGCCCGCCTCTACCAGGAAGCCCAAAAACGGGAGAAGATGCTCGGTGAGTTGTTGCATCAAGTCGTTGGCGCTCAGGAGGCAGAGCGGCAGCGCATTGCCCGCGAGTTGCACGATGCCACCGGCCAATCGCTGACAGCCATCGCCTTGGGCTTGCGTGGCATTGAAACAATGCTGGTCCATCACTCACCCGCAGTTGTCCAGCAGATTAGAGAAGTGAAATCATTTGGTATCAACGCCCTGGGCGAATTGCGGCAGATCATTGCCGATTTGCGCCCCCCCCAGTTGGATGACCTGGGCCTGGTAGCTGCCCTACAATGGTATATCCAAACATTTGAAAATCGTTACTCGATTCAGACCGACTTTGTTGTAGAGGGAAACCAGGTTCGGTTGCCGTCCGAATACGAAATCGTTTTGTTCCGCATCACCCAGGAGGCGCTCACCAACATCGCCAAGCATGCCAATGCCTCCCATGCTGCCGTTAAGTTTCAAATCTACCCGGAGCAAATTTGTCTCACCATCAAAGACGATGGCTGTGGTTTTAACCCGGCCCAGGTCTGGCCGGGCGAAGGAACCCACCCCGGCTGGGGGCTGCTCGGTATTCGGGAAAGAGCCCTCCTCCTGGGTGGACAATACGAAATTCACTCCGCCCCTGGGCGTGGGACGCACATCCGGGTCAGTATACCTTTGATTGGGGAGAGAAAAGATGTCGAAGATAAGGCTGTTACTGGTTGACGATCATCAAATTGTCCGAGCGGGCCTGCGCATGCTCTTTCTGGCCGAGGAAGATATGGAAATTGTCGGTGAAGTCAGCAGTGGTGACGAAGCATTGCAATCCGTCCGCGAGCTTAAGCCAGACGTAGTGATTATGGATGTAGCCATGCCTGGTATGAGTGGCATCGAGGCCACCCGTCGCATCAAAGAGGTCAGCCCCGATACAGCGGTCTTAGCCTTGACCATGTATGAGGATGAGCAGTACTTCTTTGAAATGCTCAATGCCGGCGCGTCAGGTTATATCCCCAAGCGTGCTGCCCCCGATGATCTGGTTTCCGCCATCCGGGTGATTAGTCAGGGGAACGTTTTTCTTCACTCCACCCTGGCCAAATTTCTGGTGAAAGATTTTTTAGATCAAGCAGAGCCTGGCCCGGCTCCGGTTGCTGAAGAATTGACCCCCCGCGAACGTGAGGTACTGACCTATATCGCCGAAGGTTACACCAATCGGGAAATTGCCGAGGCTTTGGTCATCAGTGTTAAAACTGTCGACCGGCATCGCGAAAACATCATGCAGAAATTGAACCTGCATAGCCGGGTTGAATTAGTTAAATATGCTATTGAAAAAGGACTCATTACCGTTGGCTAACCGGCTGTAACGTAGCCCGCCTGGCATTTCACTTGGGTTACATCCCCCATTGGTAAAATGGGGGGATCACCCAATGGACTCTCCCTGTAGAACGTGATAAATTTTTAGTAGCATGTTAATGGTAACGTTCATAGGGAGTGTGGGTGTGGACTGGTTGTTGCAGGCAGCAATCATTTTAGGCATGTTTATCTTGCGTCTCGGTGTGCCACTGGCAATTACCCTGGCCGTAGGATACTGGCTGCGACGTTTGGATGCCAAATGGCAGACAGAAGCACAGGTCCGGTGGGAAGCAAGTCAGGCCCAGGACAAAGTTGAGGCTGAGCCAGAGATGATTAAAGTGATCGAACAGCCTTGCTGGGTCCTAAAAGAGTGCCCTGAGCCTGTCCGCTTCCAATGTCCTGCTTACCAACACCCTGACATCCCATGCTGGCTGGCTCGGCGTCAGGCCGAGGGCCGGCTGCCGGTAGAATGTTCCCATTGTGAACTGTTTTCTCCGAGGCAAATAGCCCATAGCCCTAATTAGATGCTATAGGAATTTTCTTTTTCGTAGACCTCGCATCCCTATGCGGGGACCGGGCATAAAGATGCCCCTTTCTTTTTCGTAGGCCCCGCATCCCTATGCGGGGACCGGGCATAACTGGAGCATCGATGCGCAGACTCACTTTACCCAGTCTGAGACAGCAGAGCCAATGGTTGGTCTTTGCCCTCTCCTTTCTCATTGTAGCCAGCACTGTTTCTCTGACCCTACTTTGGCCCTCAGAGAATTTGGCTCTGGATAATGATATACAGGCCAATACATTTTCCGTTTTGGGCAGCTACCAAAGCCCCCAACGTTGCCGCGAATGTCACGAAGCAGAATTTCAAGCCTGGTCAGATACCAGCCACGCCAAAGCCTCATTTGACCCAATTTTCCAGGTTTATTTGCAGCAGGTAGAAAAGCCGGACGAATGCTTCGCTTGCCACGCCACTGGCTATGATACCACCACGGGCCAGTTTATGCTGGCCGGCGTAACCTGTGAAGCCTGCCACGGTCCCTATCGGGCCGAGCATCCCCAAGAAAGTATGACCATTGCTACCTCCGCGGATCTGTGCGGAAGCTGCCATACCAGCACCCTGTTCGAATGGCGGTCGAGCCGCCACGGTATGGTTGGTGTGACCTGCATCGATTGTCACGAAGTCCATACCCAGCAGACACGGGCAGTAGCGGCGACGAATGCTCTCTGTGCCGGTTGTCACCAGGATCAAACCCAAGATTCGACGCATGCCGTTCACATTGACGCCAATGTCCACTGTATTGATTGCCACTTGGCCCGCCCAAGCGATGACGGGGGCGGGGCGGTGAACGGTCACGCTATCACCGGTCACTCCTTTGACGTCTTCGTCAAGACCTGCAATGAGTGCCATCCCGCTTCCTCAATACCCGATATCGAAACCCCTTGAGGCAGGATTTATCGTCTGTCCAAAAACAGCTAAATTATTGCTCCAAGCGGACCACAGTCCGCGACTCAGCCGGCTGGACCACAGTCCAGCCGGAGCCTGACAAAGCACCCCTATTACCGAACCGATTATGCGTAATTAGTCAGGTAGCATCCTGAGTAGGTTGGAGCGCAGCGGAAACCGTATCGAAGGGTGCGGCTCAAGCGACGATTCGAGGCAAAACCGCACCTTTCGATACGCGTTCCACTCTGTTCCGCGCTACTCAGAATGCTTGGCAATGAATTACGCATAAATTGTCCCAGAGATAGTTAAAATAAAAACGGCGGCTGCCTACCCAGCCGCCGCCGTTGACTAACCTGGCGTACAATTTCTCAATGAGCGCTGTGCTCGCTCTCTTCGGGAAAGACTGGCAGATACTTGGCCGCCAGCCCAAAGCCGATGACACCCAAGCTGATCAAAGTGATGGTGACCACAATCTCCATCCACGACGGGAAGTAGATACGACCGGTGTATGGGAATAGACCAATTGTACTTACGTTCAGCCGGTTCAGGACGACCCCAAAGATGACCACCATCAACGCTCCATTGAAAAGTACCCTGGGTTTGTACCGCAGCGGTTTGACGGCAAAGAGAATAATGGGTACAAGCACACCTAAACCTATCTCTACCCAAAAGGCGGCCGCTTGTAAATTCGGTTCGAAGAGCAGGGGCCAGGCTCCTCGCATGATAAGGTCTGCCCCTCGCGCAGCCAGGTAAATAATCAAGACGATTGAGGCAGCCTTGGCCAGGCCGGCCAGTAGATTGAGTTCCAATCCCCGCTTGAAGGCCTTAGAACTAAGCGTAGACTCCACGATGGTCATAGCCAGACCAACGGCAACGGCTGACAGCCAGAAAAAGAGCGGCAGGTAAAGCGAGTACCACAAAGGGGATAACTTTTCCGGTACCAGGACCCACAGAGAACCCAGGGACGACTGGTGGAGCGTAGAGAGCACCACCCCCAGAATGACAAAAATGATCGAGACTTTCTTTAGCAAACGATAGAGGGGGACGGTTGGCAATCTTTTGGTGATAAACTCAAAAAGGTTGACTCGTTCAAGAATAACCGGCAGAAATTCAATGATGAGCACAGTGGTATAGGAAGCGACACAGAGGCCCACTTCCCACATCACCGAATGGTGCTGCCAGTGTACCAGCGGTCGCCAGACGTTATAGGGACGACCGAGGTCTACCAACAAGCCGCCAATCACCAGCAGATAACCCAGTAGACCGGTTAAAATGGCCGGTCTGACTAAAGGTTCGAAGCGTTTGAGGCCAAAGATGTGTGCCGTGGCCGCAATGACAAATGCACCGGCTGCCAGGGCCACCCCACTCATTACGTCGAGGCCGATCCATATGCCCCAGGGAAATTGGTTACTCAGGTTGGTCACAGCGCCAATGCCGTACACATAACGTAGCAGAATGATACCCGTCCCTGTGCCCAACACCGCCACCAACAGCAGCGTTCGGACGGCTTGCCAGCGTGAAGCAAAACGAGGGACCGGGATGGTAAAGACCTCAGCCGCAGCTAAGGGCAGCGTGTCAGGACGACCGGCCATGCGGTAGGCCAGGTAACGTACGCCCAAAATGAATAACACTGGAATGGCGATGCTAAGTGCCAGAACAATCCATAACAGGGGGGCGCCAATCATTGTCATCGTTTATTCCTCCTGTTTATTAGCCTTTGTTTTCTGGGGTGATGGACGAGGTGATAATGCGTCGATTGATACAGAGTGTCCCTGAGCAGATTTGGCCGATTTGCGGTGGGTGTAGGCAGCGGTACCGGCCATCAGGGCAATCACACCGCCAATCACGACAGGCAGGGTGTTCATAATTTTTTCAGTCTCTTCAGGCGGCGCTGTATCCGGCAGGTTAACCGGGAATCCCAATTCCTCAAAGGGGATGTCTGAAAGATAGAGTATGGAGGTTCCCCCGGCCTCAAATTCGCCAAAGACGTGATCCACGTAGCGGTCAGGATTAGAAATAATTTGGGCGTGTGCCTGAGCTAGCAATCTATCTCGCTGGCCAAAACGCAGGGCACCGGTCGGACAGGCTTCAGCACAGGCCGGCTTTTGGCCTGCTTGTAACCGGTTGTAACATAGCCAGCATTTGCTAATCACCGGGGTCAGGCCATTTTCCCATTCAAAGCTGGGCACTCCAAAAGGACAGGCAATCTGGCAATAGCGGCAACCCAGGCAACGCTCGGACCGATAGATGACCGGTCCCTCGTCACTCTTGTACATAGCCGCCGCCGGACAGGCGGCGACACAAGCAGCATCCAGGCAGTGCATACACTGGCGTTTAACGCAGCGTGTCTTAGTTTCACCATCAGCCGTGGTCACCTGGCGTACATCAATAAAGGTGTAGGTATCGCTGCCAAGCGCCTGTGGCTCAACGTCGGCCTTGGACAGGTTGTTATACTCTTTACAGGCCAACGTACATGAATTGCAGCCGACGCAGCGTGTCAGGTCGATTAGCATCCCCCAACTTTGCCCTGCTGACGCTTCGCGGGCATAAGTCGGGTGAACCGTGCCGGTCAAGAGTTGGCTGGCCACCATGACGGTCACCCCGGCACCGACCTGTTTCAGAAAAGCTCGCCGGGAAAGTTTGGAATTGTGCCAGGTGCTCATTGCCTACCTCTCCCCTGATTGATGTAATTGATCACCAACATGAAGATGATCCCCAGCATACCACCGATGCCCATACCCAAGCCCAGGCTGACGGGGGTCATCGTTTGTAACGATCTGTTTGTCTGTTCAACCGTCTCGAGCTTGGCCACCAGTTTTGGTTCGCACTCAGGCGTGACCAGGGCCCGCACGTTGGTTGTTGCGGCCATATCTTCTTTGTGGATTTCCTCTCCATGACATTTTACACAATCCCTCGACAATGAGGCCGTGAAATCGTGGCTTGGAGCTGTGATTACATTGCTGGATTCATCACTGCTGGCCAGAACGATCTCATGGCTAGCTGTCGACGCAACGTGGCAATCAATGCAACCGACGTCTAATTCACCGTGAACGGTATCAAGCCAGTCACGGTGGCAGGAGGCACACAAGGCTTCGTCGGACAACCGAAACCCCTGAGAGTGGGATAGGTGACACCCGATGCATTGGACCCCTGCCTGGGCATGGATACTGTCTCTCCATTGTCCAAAGGTGCTGGCATGACAATCTTCACAAATAGAGGAGTCGACAGTTAGCTGCATCACCCCTGCTTCAGGATGGTCTTCAACGTATGCCCCGTGACAGGCTTCGCAGGTGGCCCCAGGGACGCCCTCCTCATTCCCGACGGCGTTGGCATGGGGTGAGTCCTGCCAGGCTCCTGTTTCTTCTGAATGACATTCGGCACATTTCTCTGCCCCGATAGGAGGAGGGGGAGCGGCTAATGTGGCCACAGGTAGAAGGAGAAAAAGCAATACAATCAGGCCGCTGATCAATACCAGTCGCCTGATTGAGTGACAGTGAAGCGTAGTTGTCATTGTTTTTGACATATGTATCCTCCGCTTATGATTAGGGTAGTTATTCGATCGCTTGGGCCGATCGGACCTCCAAGTGCAGTACCCGGCAACAACCCAGCTTAATCAGCCACATAATCAGCATAGGGACGCCAAAGCGGAGCACGGCCAGCCCCACAAACGTCAACACAATTGTTGATACTTCTGTCACTGTCATTGAGAACTCCTTTCAAAACCGTGATTAAAAATAGATTCCGATGGTTTTACTATAACATACGGGGTTGGTCGATTCCATATGGGGTTACACCCATTTTTGGAGAAATGAATTTTTTCGATGAGGGTCAAAATGGGGGATAAATGACGGTGAGTATGGGGGATTTACCCCATACAAGGCGTTGAACCAAAAAAAAGACCCCGATCGTTCCTATTTTGGAACGACCGGGGTTGTGAGAGGTGGGAGATAAATTATTGGCCAAATGGAGGTGGAATGTCTTCCTCATCGACCACGACGTCTTTATTGGCCTCAATTTCGTAAGGCAGCAGGTCGTCTTTGGTCAAGAATAGCTCCGAGTTACCGTGACAATTCGTACATGCTTCTGTCTGGGGTGTCCGGCGCTGAATGGTATGGGGGGTGGCATAAACCCACGTCGGTAGGCTGTCGAAGTTAGGCAACAGGTTATCGCCGTAGTATTCAAAGGTATCGGGGTCAATCGGGACGTGACGCAGGACAACCCACTTCCAGGGTCGCTCCTCGCTCTGGCGGGGATTGTAACCGATTTTCACGTCCATTACCGACGGTTCTATCTTGAAGTAGGGCACACCTTCGTCGCTCTTTTGCACGTGGCAACTGTAGCAGTTCTTGTATTCAGTAGCGTGACAGACCTGGCAAGCCAGCTTATCGGTGTGGACGGCCCGGTGCTCCATAAAATCCGCACTTTCCAGTACGTCAGGATGACAATCCGTGCAGACAGGATTTGGCGGGCCATCATAACGGTGGTTAGCTTCGTAATCGAGGTTACCGTGCATTTCGTTGGCAGTGTGGCAGGCGAAGCAAGGCAGGCCGCCTTTGGTCCAATGCACATCGGCCGGAATGCCTTCGTTTTTGCCCTTGTATTCCATGTCAAGCCGGCTGCCATGGCAACCGGTGCAGGTCAGATTCATCGGGGGAATCTTTTTGAATTGGTGCCCGGCCGTGAGACCACCGCCCAGGTTAGTCGGCCGGCTGACATGGCACTGGCCGCAACTGGTGTGACAGCTTTCGCAGTGATTGCCGAAGGCTTCTTCCATGATCTGGGGCAAGGTTTCTGCGCTGGCTCGTTGCTCTAAAACCGTTTTGTAACCCCGCAAGGTGGAGTGCAGGCTGTTGGCATCGTTGTGAACGTCGGTATGACATTGGTTGCAGGCTTCGGCGGCAATTGGCTCGCGGCGCATATCAACGTGGGCCTGTTCTTTGTCGTCGGTCATTCCATTGCCACTGTGACAGGTGACACAGCCCATCTCACCGTGAATGGTTTCAGCAAACTCTTCGTTGCTCAAAATTACTTTTTCCCAGCCCTCCAACGGAGGGACAGAGCCACCTCAGCCTTCACCTTCAGAGAGTTTCTCTACCACTTCTTCCTCGTCAGCCGTAGCGATCAATCGCTCTTGATCGGTGTGACAGTTGACACAACCATCGTCAGGAGCGATGACGGCCGGCGGCGGCGTGGGAGAAGCCGGCGTCGTCGGCGTCGGTGGCGGGACGACGGCTGTCTCTCCCTCTTCCATCTGAGGGTGAGGTATAGGGGTAGGGGTTGGCCCACACCCCATCATCAATCCTGCTATAAACAGGATCAGGGCTGCAACAGTACTTAATTTGAGATAACGTAGTAGTAGTTGGCTCATCAAAAGCCTCCAGTTAATCGGTGATCAGTGATCACTAACAACTGAAAAGACGGAGGGGTGGAGGGCGAAAGGAGAGAAAAAACTCCCTCCACCCACTCCTGCCGGGGAGATTAGTTCAGGCATCTCCCCAGTTATTAGGGAGGATACTTATTTTTGACGCAGGTAGAAGCCGGCGCCCAATAGGCCGCTACCCACCAGGAAGTAAACCCAGGTAAAATCAAAGGGAACGCCACCTGACTCGGGCAAAGTGGCCGGGGCTTGCTCAGCCGCCGGGGCTTCTTCAGCAGCCGGGGCTTCTTCAGCTTCTTCTTTTTCAGCCATCGCCGGCCCGGCGTCGGCCAGAGAGCCTTCTAAGCGGTAATCAGCCTGAGTAGCAGGATCAAAAACGCTGGTAGCCACCACGTCAGGGTCTTTGCTCCAACCCATCATCCCAAATTTCAGATTGATGGCGTCGTAGCCCAACACGTTGAGAAGGGTGTTGGCAATTTGCCCGGTATGGCCAGTGTAGCAGTAAACCACGATTGGCTTGTCGGAGGGCAGTTTGGCCAGGTTTTCGGCCTTGCCCAACCCGGTCCAGGGGATGTTGATGGCGCCCGGAATGTGACCCTTGGCGTAATCTTCAGGCTTGCGCACACTGAGGATAACCGGGTCGTTGCTCTCATCGCCATCGTTCAGGTTCTCGAACAGCGCTTCTGCGGTCATGACCGGCTTCTTATCAGAGCTGAGATAGTTATCAATAGCTGTACGCACAATCTCGGCTTCGTCGCTAGCCCCGGTATCAAGCTCAGGGAAGTCGTAAGTTTCGGTTGCTTCGTTGGCTTCAGTTTCAACCCGGTAATCGGGCACTGCTTCTGGATCGAAACGGGCGGTGGCCAGCACATCGTCGTTCTTGGTCCAGGCCATCATACCAAACTTCATGTTGAGGGCGTCGTAGCCCATCAGGTTCAAAGCGGTCATTGCCACTTGTCCGGTGTGACCAGTGTAGCAGTAATCGACAATCGGCTGGTCAGTGGGAAGCTGGGCCAGGCTTTCCGGCTTGGCGATTTGTTTCCAGGGAATGTTGGCCGCGCCAGGAACGTGGCCCAGTTCATAGTGCTCGGGGCCACGTACACTGAGGATAAAGGGATCGTTGCTGGTGTCGCCGTCATTCAGGTTTTCAAAAAGGGCGTCAACTGTGGTCACTGGCTGGGGGTTGGTGGCCAGCCAGGCCTCAATTTTCGACCGCACCACTTCGAAGTCGCCGGTTGGTTCCTGGGCCAGGGCCAGGCCCGGTAACGCCATACTGAGGATGACCAGAAGGGCAATGATGATAGATATTCTTTTGAACACTTTCTAAAACCTCCTAATTTAAAGTTTGGTTAATTTGGTTCTATTTGAAAGATGGATTAAATTGATCTTGCTTTGAAACTTGACAATTGTTCTGCTGAAATCCTTAATATTATTCACACCCCCCTTTTAGTATTTGTCTCTCAGGCCCAGGGGCCTCTGCAGGCTTGTAGGTTCGCGCCCCCCCTACTCCTCCGTTTCAGCCGGTTTAGCCGATAAGCTGTCTGCCTGTTCTTCAGTATAACCCAGGCCGGCAAAATCGAAATCGCCGTTGGGGCCATGGCAGGTATCACATGTGCGGACGCCCTGTCTGGTCACACCGTGGCTGGCGGTAATGTTGATCGTTGTTTCCTGGATGGCTCCATCAGCCTTCCCGGTGAGGGCAAAAGCGGCCGGGTCAAATTCCGCTGGTGCGAGTAGAGTGGTTGGTATGACTGGTACAATCACTGCCTTCGTTGTGTCCACTGAGGCAGGTGAACCGTCCTCTGTTTGCCATATATATTGGGGGTTGCTTGTGCTTCTTTCAATAGTCGGCTCAAAGAAACCAGTCACAGAGTTTAGCGTCGGTTGGCTGGCGTCGACAATGAGTTGGGTGTCATTACGAACGTGGCAAGTGCGGCAATCAAGGCGCGTATGCTTGGTGTTGAGGAAGGGGTCGGCGTGAGGCATTTCGGCGTGACAGGATTGGCAGGCAACTTCTGTTTGAATTTGGTGATCGATAGTGGTATGGCAACTTACGCAGGCTAAGCCAACCTCGGCGTGAACACTGTTTTCAGCATGATCGCTGCTGTGACACCGCAGACAGGTTTTACCCCCGGCGGCGCGTACGGTGCGGGCCGAAGCCAGCAAGTCGTCAGCCTGATAGTCTTGGGCGTGGCAGACCAGGCAACCAGGAATGGCCCCACCTGCCGCCGTTTCACTTTCTACCAACTTTGCCAGCCAGGGATGTGGGCCGGCGGCAGCAATGCGTTGGTTATGAGCGGAGGTGGCGGCAGTTTCAAGGGGACGGGCCGTGTGGCAGCCTGAGGCAGCGCAACTTTCGGGACCGGTGTATTCTTCTATGGTGACGTGCATATTGCCGCCGTTTCTTGATGCAGTAGTAAGCGGTTGAAAGGCGTTCTCCCTTGGGCCTTCAGCCACAAGAGTGGCGGATGCGGCCGTATCCTCAAACGTGGCAAATAAATACAGGCCAAAGATAAGAGTCATGGCAATGATGGCGGCTATGGGCATAAAAATACGAGCCCGTTTAATCTCCTCCTCAGGCGGAGCCGGACGACGAAGGGTACCCCTTTCAAACCGTTCCAATTCCAAGGCGTGCTCGTGGGCCATCTCCTCATAACTGAGCTGGCCGGCGAACATGCTCTTATTGAATCGGCGAAGATGGACCCCGTACATATGCCAGACGATAATGGCCAACACAGCCAGTAGGGCTTCACCACCGTGGGCGGCTTTGGCGGCCGGAATGAAAGAACCGGGCAGGAATTTAGCGCTGGCAATCGGATTCCAGAGCATAAAGCCGGTGATGGCCATAATGACCGTGCCCCAAACAACGGCCCAGTATTCCATCTTCTCTTCAAAATTGTAGCGGGGTAATTTGGGACGCAATCGGCTCAAGCCCAAATTGTAAGCCAACACCCCTAATAGATCCTTCAAATCTTGCCAATCGGGCATCATGGTCAATTCGACCCGCTGCACGAAGATTTTGTAAGCAACAGCAATCACGTGATAAATGGACAGAGCCATCAGCACAATGGCCGCATAGCGGTGGATAATGCGTACTGTTTCAATACCGCCCATAGCAGCAATCATACTCTCGGCCCAGGGCATCCCCACGAATTTTTGAGGTAGACCGGTAATCCCCAGGATGGTGAAAGAAAGAAGCAGGAGCCCGTGTTCAAGGCGTTGGGCTACACTAAAGCGGAGGTAACTTTTTTGCTCGCTCATTTGGTCTCCTCCGACGGATTGTCAGGCTCGTCCGTTGTTGAGATTTCCTTTGTTGTTTCAGCGGGACTGCCATGCCATCTTTTACCCCCACCTATCGTCTTGCGCCCAAAATCGGTCAGGACAAAGAAACCCATAAACCCAATCAGGCCGGGGATGAGGATGGCATAAAAGAGGTTGACCGTAGCCACCAACGGCTGCTTATCGAGGGTGGGTTGGAAATGGCTGGCCCAGCTATCAGGGAAGTTAATGGTAGCATCTGGGTGGCACTTTTGACAGGTTTTCAGCAGGTTTTCCTTAATCACAGTGGCCTCGGGGTCATCTACCGCCCGGATGGCGTGTACACCATGGCAATCGTAACAAACGGCCTTATTGGTTGGAGCATCGGGTGATTGTTTCTCAAAGAGGGTCACCGTAGTGCCATGAAAGTCGGCCACGTAGGTTTCAAAAACGTCGGTGGGAATATCATACTTGCTCATCAAGGCTTCATCAACGTGGCAACTGCCGCACAGGTCGGGTGACTTAAGGCGGAAACTGACAGTGCGGGGATCTTCCATATTGTGGACGCCATGACAATCAACACAGGTTGGTACGTCGGTGTTCTGTTCCTCTCGGAGGGCTTTACCGTGGGCGCTTTGATTATACTGGTCATAGATAGTGGAATGGCATTGGCGACAGGTTGTGGCAATTTTTACCCGCGCTGCGTGTAGTGAAACTGTATCGTGCGCACCGTGACAATCGACACATACAGCCCCCTCGATATTGCCTTCGGCCAGCGCTCGAGCATGATTGCTATCCTGTGTCCTTTCGGCCTGGTCGGGGTGGCAATCAAAACAAATATTATTCAATTCCAGGGTAAAGGCGCGACTGCTAGCCGTGGTTAGCTCGGGGTGGGGGTATGCTTCGTGGTTGGGATGGCAACCCCCACAGGTCATTGCCTGCTGTCCGTGGATTGAAGCCTGATAGGCACTGCCACTGACGTGTCCCGAGGCAACGCTACCGTCAGCAAACTTAACCACCAGGTCGGGGTTGCTATGACAGGTTAAGCATTTTTGGTTTTCCTCACTCAGGGGGCTTTCGGCCAAGGCAGGGGTATTGTTAGTCAACCACAACAGGCTCAACAGAAAGGTGGTTAAAATAAGCACTGGCCACTTGTTATCTTGTTTGTGCTTCATCAGTCCTACCCCTCCTTTTGTCTCATCTAGGAATTGTGATATAATTCACTTGTTGTCCCTTATTATAACATTTTTTCTTATAAATTGCAAGGGATTTATAAATTTTTCTTATAAAACCTGTTTATGAACGACTCTAAGAATCTCTTATAAATAGAATGACTTTGCCTGTTGTTTTTTACGGATAAGTATGTTACAATGTTCACAATTGGTGGGGCTATAAGTAATAGACAAAGGTTTACTAATAATAAAATGAGAATTCTCTAAATGATAGTGATAGATGTCACTTTATATCCCGACAATTGTCATATTCTCTCGAGGTGATAGGGAGGGAGACTGTGTTAGACCTTTATGAATTGAATGTGTTTTTAGTAGCTGCCGAAACAGAAAATTTTTCCGAAGCGGCTCGCCAGTTGAGTTTAACCCAACCGGCTGTGAGTATGCAGATTCGATCCATGGAGAAGAAATTGGGTTTGGATCTTTTCTACCGGACCGGGCGAAGCTTGGCCCTGACCGAGCATGGCCGGGCGCTGATGTCCATGGCCCGCGATATGGTCAACCACGCTATTCAGATCGAAGAAGAGATCGAGTCGCTAAAGGGGGAGGTGGTGGGCCATTTAAAGATTGGCTGCAGCACGGCCACCGGTAAATATTTCCTGCCGCAGTTAGCGGCTCGCTTTCGCCGGCGCTACCAGGCCGTACAGATGACGATTTATAATCATAGTCGAGATATCGTCATTGAGGAGTTGTGTGAGGGGACAGTGCAACTGGCCGTTGTTAGCGCCCAACCTGCTTGTAAAGATGTGGACTATCGCCACTTCTTTACAGATCATGTGGTTTTGATTGTGCCCATCAATCATGCCTGGGCAAAACGGGATGTCGTGGCCCTCGAAGAGTTACGCCAGACAGATTTTATTTTCCGCGATCATCAATCGGGAACCCGGGAAGAGGTCGAGACTGCTCTGGTAGAAGTTGGCTTAAACGCCAGTGACCTGAGTGTGGTCATGGAAATTGGCAATTCTGAGGCGATTAGCATGGCCGTGGAAGAAGGGATTGGCGTTGCTTTTGTGTCGCGCACGGTGGCCCGGCGGGGGATAGAATTGGGTAAGATCAAAGAGGTACGGGTGGCCGGCCTGTCGCTCAAACGTGAGGTCGTTATTGCTTATAGTCTGCGCCACCCAGCCACCCGGGCCCAAACAGAGTTCTGGAATTTTATTCAAGAACCGGAAAATGAGATGCTGCTAAAATTAGCGGCATAAAAAAGTGGTGTCAAACCCTGATATGCAGGACTAAAGAAAAAGCGGCCAAATCTGCTTGGCCGCTTCTTTTATGGGTAATAAGGTAGTTGAAGGGGTTAGATAAAGATGATTTGGGCGCCTTCGCTCATTTCCATAAATTCCATGGCGCCAATCACCTCTTCTACCTGGTCACACAAATCATCTTTGGTCAACTTCATCATATCCATTGCCATCCGACAGCCGTACATCTTGCCCCCGGCATCGGCGATCATTTCTAAGAACTCATCTACGGGAGGAAAGTCCAGTTTCTCAATCTCTTTTTTCATCATTGATGAGGCCATAGCCGTCACCCCGGGCAACATACCAACAATATTGGGCATACCCATACTGGGATTCCCCAAGGGCGTGGCTTTAAGATTGTTCATCTTCTTTTTGTTAACGATGTCCAGTCCCCAGAAGGTGAAGAACATTGTTACGTCAATGCCTTCCATCAGGGCAGCATTGGCCAAAACCAATCCCGGATAGGCCATATCAAGGCTCCCTTTGGAGCAAATGATAGATAGTTTGCGCTCGCCATTTTCCGCGGTCATAGTCATATCTCCTTTTAAGATGTTTATAATCGATGGTAATTAAATGCAACCGGTTGGCTTACCCAAACCGGCAATACGGGCGACCTTCTTGGCCGGGCCTTTGGGGAAGAGCTTGTAGAGCTCTTTGGTAGGTACGCCACCGGCCTTGGTGATGCGACGCAGACTGGGTGCTTCGCCTTTTTCCTGAAAGTCTGAGCGGGAAAACTCGAGCACTTGCCAGTGTCGCTCGTTTAGCTCATTAATGCCTATTTCTTTGGCCAATTCCGTTGCGATTTCTTTGTTCCAATCGTCAGGGTTGACCATGAAACCTTCTTCATCGAATTCAATAATTTTGCCTGCAATTTCTCGAGTTGCCATTTTATTTTCTCCTGATTTGTTAGTTTGTTTGTTGATTTTTTTACTTGTCTGCGACTGATTTGAGTATCTGTAGGGTTTTGGCTAACCCTTTCCTGACCGCCGGATCATTCATCTGGCGGATAATACTCAGTAACGATGTGTCGCCAGGCTCTTCGTCTTTCACGACGTGAGCTGTATTGCGCATCATATTCATAATTTCCGGTTGGGTCATCTCTTTGACGGTTTGCAAGATGAGCACAATATTTTCACCCAACTGGCGAACATCTTCTTCGCTGAAGGAGGTCACGACCCGATCTATAATATCCAGCCCACCTTGCAGGAAGACAAAGTAACCTTTTTGCTCCATCTCTTCCAGGCGGTTCATCATGGTCAGGAATGCATCCTGAGATAGGGGGCTAAGGTCCTGCCATAATTCCATAAAGCTCTCCAACTGGTCGAGCATTTGCTCCAGATTGCGGGCGTTACGTAGCAGTCGTTTGAAGAGGCGCAAGATGTCTTCGATTTGGACGTGTTGTTCTATTTCCTCCAGTTGTTCAACGGACATACGGAAGACGTCATTGCCAATGGGGATCAAATCATCTTTTAACTCATCCCACTCCTGTTGGCGTCGTTTTTGACGGTGGGCTTCTTCAGTCAGAAACTCAACTTGCGTGACCAGCCTGTCGATTTTTTGATTCAGTTCCACCAAGGCCGGGTCCATAGTCAATGTCTGTGCCATTAGATACCTCCTATTGCCATTTCCCGGCCATTGACATTTGAGTGGTAATAGGCATTTCTTTGCCCTTGAGCAGAATATGCCAATATATCCAGCGAAACATCATCTTGCCCCAGTGATTCATTTCCGATTCTTGCAGCAGCGAGAAGGGGCCGATGCCCGGCAACGGGAACTTACCCGGTAGTGGCTCAACATCGTAGTTGAAGTCGATCAGGATGCCCTTGCCAAAACCTGACTCGATGTAACAGTTGGAGTGCCCGTCAAATTTGCCGGTCATCTCCAGGCCGTCGATGTGACGTAAGAAGTTATCGGTAAAAACTTCCGCCGCGAAGTGGGCCACCGAACCAGCCTTAGAGGTAGGTAGATCGGCCGCATCACCCAGGACAAAGATATTGTCGTACTGGTTAGAGAGGAAAGTATGCTTGTCGACCGGTACGTGGTTGAGTTCATCACCCAGACCAGAACGTCCAATAACCTCAGCCCCCATGTTGACCGGCACGGTCACCAGCAGATCATAGGGCACTTCTTCCTCCTCGTAAGAGATAAGCTTGTGCTGGTCCGGCTCCACCCGCTCAACCATAAATTCAGGAATAACATTGATATTCTTTTCTTCCAGGATGTTACCCAGTAGCTTGGCGGCCCGTGGTTTGGTGAATGCGCCGGGCAGGGGCGTGACCAACGTCAACTCGACCCGGTCTCGAATGCCCTGCTTGTGGAAATACCAATCGGCTAGGAAAGCGAATTCCAGCGGCGCCACCGGGCACTTAAAAGGCATTTCCAAAATGTTAATGACCAATCTTCCTCCCTGCCAGTGACGCAGGTGTTTGGCCAGGGCTACGGCTCCCTCATAGGTGTAGAAATCGTGAATCGATTTGCGCCACTCACCGTCCTGCAGACCGGGGGTTTCATCAGGACGAGGGTGAGTGCCCGTGGCGATGATCAGAAAATCGTAGTTCAGATAACGATTATCCTTGGCCAGACGCACCCGGTTGTGCTCCGGCTCGATCATCTCGATTTCAGAAACGATCATCTCAACACCCGGTGGGATAAAGTCTCGCTTGGGCTTGATGACGTCATTCTGACCGTAAATACCAAAGGGGATAAAGAGAAACCCCGGCTGATAGTA
Organism: Anaerolineae bacterium; assembly: GCA_034409055.1. Classification (GTDB taxonomy): domain Bacteria; phylum Chloroflexota; class Anaerolineae; order 4572-78; family J111; genus DAOUMU01. Next base: position 7,768 of record DAOUMU010000116.1, on the reverse strand, counting down.
ATGGGTTTCATCCTGATCGACAATGGTGATTTTCCACTCATCTCGATCCAAAACATGACTTAATTTGTTAACAACCATTGTCCCGGCGGTTCCGGCGCCGAGCACGACTAACTTTTTCATAAGTAACTATACTCCTTGCTCTTTTTAGCGAGCTAATTTAGCGATTGATTCCAATTTTCCCATTAAAACGGTGCGCTCAGTGGCAATATGAGCGACGATGTTGGCAATGCGCTGCACAAAAGAAAGAATTCTGGTTCGCTCAACTTGATCCAGATAAAACACTTCCTCTAGATGAGCAGTTAGCGTCTCAGGTTTCACCCCGAACTTATCCGCCATTGCTTGTACCTGTTCCGACGTGGGCGGCCAGTCGTCAGGGGCAAGGCAACCGATAATAACCATACCCTTTAGTTCGGTTCCCACCCGAATCAGGCCGCGTGCGCAAAGTAGCCCCAGGTAGCTGGGGATAAATTTTGGTTCAAGGTCGATGGCTACGGCCAGGTTGTGCCAGCTTTCGATGCACTTTTTCAGAGCATTGGGTGCCTGACTGATAGCGGTAAATAGGCCACATGGGTGGCTGATCTGGGTGACCGGGTTACCCTCCATATCGGTCACGACAAGCATTACTTCTAACGCATCGGCGTAGGTATCCTGAATGAGTTGGACACATTCCAGCGGTAACAACGAAGCAAAATCATTGTCCGAGCTTTCAACCACCGGTTGTGGTGAAGGCACCGCTGGAGCCGCCTGTGTTTTGAGCCAATTCTCCACCAGGTCGCCCGGAAAGCGCCATTGCTTGCCAACCTTGATCGCCGGCAATCGACCCGCTTCCGCCATCCGGTAGATGGTAGAGCGATCCACCTGTAACAACTCCTGCATCTCTTTTGCAGTCAGCATTTCCGCCATCAGATTCAACCTAATCGTGAAATAGTTAACAGCTTGGTATATAATATACTGCATTTTATGCAGATAGAATAGTGACATTTGTCACTATTTATATGTGACATTTGTCATTAGCTGCATTGTATGCATTAGCTGCATATATTGCAGATAATGCGGATATATTGACCAGGCAAACATTGTCAACAAGCGACATTTTTGGCATACTTAATGTTAATTTTGGCATAGCCGCATTAGGAGCAAAACAATGACCAACAACATTGAAACACGTCTGGCCCCCTTGGTGGCAGACTTACGGACCGGAAGAGTGGACCTGGAAACCTGCCTTAAACAATTACAAGCACAATTTGCAGCTCATGAAGAGCGCGTGCAAGCCTTTCTACCCGAAACCGACCGTTTTGGGCGATTGCGCCGAGAAGCAGCCGTATTGGCCGCCTCTTACCCGAAACCGGAATCACGTCCGCCCCTGTATGGGGTACCGGTTGGCGTGAAAGATATTTTCCACGTCGACGGTTTTCCCACCCAGGCTGGATCACGCCTCCCGGCCAATTTGTTGGCTGGTTCCGAGGCCGAAAGTGTCACTCAGCTCAAGCTGGCCGGCGCGTTGATCTTGGGCAAAACTGTCACCACCGAGTTTGCCTACTTTGCCCCCGGTCCCACCCGTAACCCTCATCATCTGGACCACACCCCGGGTGGGTCGAGTAGCGGTTCAGCGGCGGCGGTGGCGGCCGGCCTGTGTCCCCTGGCCTTGGGCACCCAAACGATCGGTTCTGTTATACGTCCGGCTGCTTTTTGTGGCGTGGTCGGCTTCAAGCCCAGCTACGGGCGCATTTCCACCCAGGGGGTGATTCCGCTGTCCCGCTCAGCCGATCATGTTGGCTTTTTCAGCCAGGATGTAGCCGGAGCGGCCCTGGTTGCCGCCGTATTAAACCAGGGGTGGCGTAGCGAAGAAGCCTCTTCCGTTGACCGCCCGGTGCTGGGTGTGCCGGAAGGTCCCTACCTGGAAAAAGCCAGCCCTGAGGGCTTATCCCATTTTCGGGCCACCCAAAGAAAGCTAAGCCAGGCCGGGTTCAAGATTCGTCTGGTAAAGGCCCTGGCTGATTTTGATGAAATTGTCGCCCGGCATAATGCTTTGGTCGCTGCCGAAGCCAGCCAGGTTCATCAGGCCTGGTTTGAACGATTTGCGAACCAATACCACCCCAAGACGGTGGCCCTGATTGAGCGGGGCCAGCAGGTTTCGCCGGAGCAAATCGTCACTTGCCGGGCCGGGCAGGAACAGTTGCGCCGGGAACTGACTGCGTTGATGGCCGAGCGGGGAATCTCAGCCTGGATTGCACCCTCAGCCGTAGGCACTGCGCCGGCCACCCTGGACAGCACCGGCGACCCGGTGATGAATTTACCCTGGACTCACGCCGGATTACCGGCCATCAACCTGCCATCTGGCTTTGGGCAAAATGGGTTACCCTTGGGCTTACAACTGGTGGCCGGCTGGTGGGAGGATGAAAAACTACTGACCTGGGCCGGACAGATTGCCGAGGTGCTGGAATATTGATGTAGGTTAAAAAATAATTGGGGTAGGCCGGGCATCCATCCCCATGCCCGGCCATTATTCCCCGATTATTTTTTTAAGTTCCATAAATATATCCCTGTTTTCCCTTGAACTTTGCCTACACTACAAGCAAGAGTATACTTATAGACTGTCGCTTATGAGTCAGATTCAGGAAGCCCGTCCGCTGCATCAACGAATTGCCAGTTTGCGCTGGGTGATAATTTTGGTGATTCTGAGCCTGGTGGCCCTGCATCAATTGATGCTCTGGGTGGTTTTGCGTTGGGTGCCGGTGACTTATCAAGCGTGGCTGGCGGTCGCTTTCGACGGCTTGCTGGGGGGGCTGGTGGTCTGGTTTGCTTTGAACTGGCTGGTCAAAAACATCGCCCAGCAGGAGCAAACTGAGACCGAGTTACGCCTGGCCTATGATAAGTTGGCCGAAACCCACCGCCAGTTGTTGGCCGTCCACGACATTGGCTGCGAAATCGCCTCGGCCACTGAGATGCAGCAGGTGCTGGAGTTGGCCGCCCGGGCGCCCACTCACCTGACCAGCGCGATGGGTTCGACGATTGTGACATTCGACCACGAGCAAGACCGGCTCAAGCTGGATATGGCCTGGGGGCTGAGTGATACTTATCTACACAGCTTGCGCCGGCGTATGGAGGCCGGTATTTCTGCAGTTCGCTGTCATGATTGCACCCTCTTAAAGGCTCGCCTGGCCAATGATTGCACCCTATTCCAGGGTATGGAAGAAGTGGCCCAGCGTGAAGGCATTCAATCCCTCATCTGCCTGCCGCTTATGCGCAATCAGAAGCGAGACGGTATTATCAGCGCCTATTTTCCCTCCCCTGGTGGTCCCCCGGAAGAACAAATTCAATTATTGAATATTGTAGCCACTGAGATTGCTTCGACCCTGGAAGGGGCCCGTATGCGCACCAGCCAGATGGCCACCCTGTACGCTGTAGAAAATCTGACCCGGACCGGGCAAAACTTGGATGATTTACTGGTCCAGGTGTTAGAAACGACCCTGGCCGGCTGGGGGGCGCGCCGTGGGGTGATTCTGTTATATGACCAGGCCGAGGATACCTGGCATCATTGGACGCAACGTGGCCTGGCTGATGATCCCAACCACCCCCAGTTTGAACTGGCCCTCCACCTGGCCGAAAAGGTTCGACAGGACAGGCGACCCATTTTGATCCCTGACCTGTCCCAATACCCGGCCTGGCATCCAACCGGCGATGCGGGTCCAGGTTCGGCAGCGGTAGCTCCGCTGGTTACTGGCCAGGAAATGTTAGGAGCCTTAGTCATCATGGCCAACCGGCCTCACCTCTTTCAACCGCGTCAGGCGCCTCTCTTTTCGGCCATTGCCCACCAGGCCACCCTGGCCATTAACAACGCTCAACTCCACGCCCAGGTGCAGCAGATGGCCATGCTGGAAGAACGGTATCGCCTGTCCCGCGAAATTCACGACGGCCTGGCCCAAACGCTTAGCTCCCTGGGCTGGCAACTGGATCACCTGAAAGACTTACTGGCTAAAAGCGATCTAAATAGATTGGAAAAAGAGCTGGTCATTGGTCGCCAGATGGTGGGGGAAGCCTACATGGACGTGCGGGAGGCTATTGACGGCCTGCGCCTGCAAAACGATCAGACAAGTGGTTTGGCCACCGTTTTGCAAGAATATGCGGACGACTTTAAAGACCGTACGGGAATTCAGGTTACACTTGAACTGAAGGCAGAGCCAACCTTGCTTTCGGCTGAAACAGAACTGCAATTGCTACGGATTGTTCAGGAGGCCCTGATCAACGTGCGCAAGCATGCTTGTGCCGAGCATGTTTGGATTCGGCTGCACCACCATGACCATGATGGCCGGTTGGCTTTGACCATTGCCGACGATGGTTGTGGTTTTGATCCGGCCTTACCCCGGGGCCGGAAGCATCTGGGACTGGCTACGATGCGCGAGCGAGCTCAAAGCCAGGGCTGTGACTTTAGCATTGTCACCGGCCCCGAGCAGGGGACACGCCTCACGGTCACCCTGCCCTCCTGATCAGTTCTTGTGGCAAAACCTTGTATTTATAGGGCAAGTTGCTAACTTGCCCCTATGCTGGAAAGCAGAGGCCTGACTTGATACGAGTACTTATAGCCGATGACCACGCCGTTTTACGCCACGGTCTGCGTTTAATCCTAAACGAAGCCGATGATTTAACTGTAATCGGTGAAGCGGCTAATGGTGAAGAAGCGTTGAAGTTGGCTCTGGAATTACAACCCGATGTGATACTCATGGACGTGAACATGCCCGACCTCGACGGTATTGAGGCTACTCGCCGTATTCGGGCTGTTCAACCCAATACCCAGGTGCTAATACTGACCATCTCCAACAAAGATAAAGACCTTTTCGAAGCGGTCAAAGCCGGAGCCCGGGGGTATCTACTCAAAAGCAGCCAGTCAAGCCAGGTCATAGATGTCATTCGTCGTATTGCCGCCGGTGAGACTATTTTACCCCCCGACCTCGTAGGGCGGGTGCTGGACGAATTGACACATCCAACTCCCACCCCAGAGCTTTTGACCCGGCGAGAACGAGAAATTTTGCAGTTAGTGGCCCGGGGATTGGGCAACAAAGAAATCGCCAATAAGCTGTATATTTCCGAAAATACCGTTAAAACCCATATTCGCCACATTTTGGAAAAGTTGAATCTGAACAATCGGGCCGAAGCTGCGGCCTATGCCGTGCGAACCGGTCTGGTTCCCGAAGATTAGTTCACTACCCGACACGAGGAGAGAAACCTAGGGAGTTTCAAAATTTAAATCATCCCAAAACTTTCGGCGGCGTGAAGCGCAAGTGACGTGAAACGTGAGGGTTTATGGCGTAAAAACATCACGTTTCACGCTTCACGTCACTTGCCCTGTGGATTCACGGAGTTGGGACAATTACCCGCCTGTACCCACAGGGCACAGGCGGGCACAGATATTTTTTCGGAACTGCCTTCCCTATTCATTTGCCCCCCGAGCGAAGCGAGGTCAGGCTCAGCAGGTGAAGGTGTTTCGTAATATTCAGCATTTTGTGTGAATAGCTCAACTGCGGCTTTCGGATCACCGTCTTCGCTAGCCTGACCATACATATCCAGCCATTTTTTGAAGCCATTTAAAGTCAATGATTCTATTGTATCCTCCATCTAAATGCTAAAAGCCGCCCAACGCTTGAAATCACGCGATTGCGGGTTGGCGATGCTCGTTACAATGACCCATTTCTTTGCTGGCACGTAACCGTTGTAAAAACGCAGCTTAGCAATTCGCGTGCATTGATTTGTTAGCGGGCCGATGCCAGAACCAACCCCAATTTGCTAAGATGATACCGACGCCAGCGAAGCACGATGCCGCCGCTGTTGGTACGGCTAATCACAATTTTGTTCAACTCCAACAGCAAAACCTGCTTCACTTAACGGAAGGCATGGTGCCCTATCCTCGAGAAAGCAAAACGGTTGCTCCGGTACACTCTTACTCGCGCTTATGGCGTCAAACTGCGCTGCCAACGCTGCTCGCAAGAGTGTACCGGACCTGATTTTACACATCCCGAAGTTTTTCTCTGTTATTTCTTCTTCTTTTTTCCCAGGTTTTCTGCCACTCTATACGCCACTATTTTGCTAACCAAATCTAAAGGCAGTGGTTGGTCAAGCGGAAATTTTACGGAGCCCTTTGCCCCTTCATAGATTGATAATTCTTCCTTAAACGCCTCAATCCCCGATGGAGTCGGATAAAACCCTATATGATTTTTGTATGCTGCAAAGTGGACCAAATTTCCATTCAAGGTAAAGGTTGGTATTTGATACTTTATTGTTTCTTCTGCCTCTGGGGCAGCTTTTTGAACGGTATGTCGTAGACTTTCCAAAAGAACCTGAATATCTTGAGGGAACATCTTGATATATTCATCTATATCTTCCGGGTTTCCTTTTTTGCTTCCCATATTCTTATCCCACTTTTTTGATTGCTAAATATTTTCACTTGTTGAGTCGTAAACCAAGCCCGCTAACGCTTGAAATCACGCGATTGCGGGTTGGCGACGGTCGCCACAATGACCCATTTCTTTGCTGGCATGTAACCGTTGTAAAAACGCCGCTTAGCAATTCGCGTGCATTGATTTGTTAGGCCGGAATTTGAAGGCTACAGCCATCTCAACAACCCTATCATTAATCGAGTAAATCAAATCTTATCTCAACTAATATTCGTTCAAGTGGAATCTTCGTTTGTTGGGAGTATTTTAATATATCCGACCATATAGACCATCCAGACGGCTCCAAATCTAGCACATCCACCACCCCATTGTCCCGTTCGTCCAGATATACATCTGATATAAATCCATGCCTATCTAGAATTGCTAATTGTTCCTTTACTTCTCGAGTGCCCATCTGACATGCTTTGGCAACTTCGGGCAGAAGAACTTCATTATAATGCGCACGTTCAATCATTATTACAAAAAATTGCCTTGTTTCTCTTGGCAATTTTTGCAATCTTATTGCAACCTCTTTAATAACCCTAATATCTTCCAGTATCTGCCCGGATTCATAGTCCTTGATGTTAAGGACTGACCTCAAGTTATTTAGTGTTGTTGGTAGCGCTATTTCTTCCCGCTTAGTATGATCGACAACAGTGGATTGGATTTTTCGTGCCGCATCTGTATATTTAGCTTCGTGTTCGGCTTTTATCCTGTTCATTTCTGAAACAGGATATCGCTCTATGTCATTTGTAATTCTATGATGTTCGTAGCATAGAAGCAATAGATTGCCAAAAGCTCGTCTCTCTTCATTTGTTTGATTCTCGTTAAACCTTTCACCGCCTTGTTCAGCAGCCTCAATATGACATAGTTGCCCAACAAAAACTCCCTCATCATTTATCATAATACGATTACAACCTGGAAACGCACACTGGTTTCCAGATTTTAGAAAAAGTTCACGGAGAGTTTCTTGTTTTGGTTTTAGACGTTTTGGTTGTTCAAGCATTTCGCATTGCTTTCAAAGATTTTGAGGCCTAACGCTCCCGTTAAGCTGCCGCACGTGTAGCCGAGGCCATTGAGTGAGACACTACACCAAACACCACCCCACCGGCAAGTATGACCTGATTTTTCACCAACTTGGCTGGCAAGACAAGCCTCAATTAAACACCAGCGACAATAAAAACCTCGCTTGGGCGGTCAGCTTGAACGGGTTTGGTGCGACCCGTTCGCCCGAAACCGACCTTTCGAGGTCGGGGGATGGGCGGCAAAGGGCAACTGACCATTGTTCTTTGACAACAAAGTCCTGCGTACTTTGCAGGCTGTAGATTGATGTTGGTGAG
>DAOUMU010000115.1:0-7036 GCA_034409055.1 Anaerolineae bacterium | reverse complement strand
GAGGCAACCTTGGCCGCTCGCTCCGGTTCAGCCTGACCGGGGTACATCACTTCATAGACCGACCACACTCGCACCCCCTCAAGGGGCGTGGTGCGTTTCCCCCTGCCTGCCAACCGGTTTTGGCCTCCTTTTTCCCCCCTTCTCCGCCTCAAAATCCCCCCTGAACCCTCCCAAACTGCTTCCAGCCCGCCCTGGGGCCCCTCACCACCTTGACCTCACCCCCTTCTGCTTCGTTTTTCCCTCCATCCCTCCCTCCCAAAACTTCCATAAACCCCCCCCTGACCCCATTTTTTGCCCATAGCCGCCTGTTCTGCTTCGATTCCCCGGTATACGGCGTGAGGAGAAGGCTTAAAAAATCAATATTTTGGGGTTCGTAGTAACCAGTTTAGCCTTTCTCGGCCATAGTGATCTGATCAACAATATCGGCCAGGTCTGTAAATACATCAGCGGCATCGATCAGTTCTGAGGCCGTTGGATTCCTACCCTCGCCAACGTATGACACCACCTCGGTTCTGACCCCCTTCTTGCCGATTCGTTTGAGCACGGGCGCAAAGTCACCGTCGCCCGAAAAGAGAACAACCCGGTCCACTTTATCGGCCAATTCAAGCATGTCGAGGGCTATCTCAATATCCAGATTACCTTTTCTTTCGCCACTGGAGAAACTTTTGATCTGTTTCGTAATCAAATGGTAGCCAATCTTCCTTAAGGCATAGTAAAACGGATTGGTATATATATCCCGTTCGTTTTCAATGCCGGTGTAGAAGTAAGCGCGGAGAATGAAGTCGTTTTTGGAAAAAAAGATCAGTAGCTTTTCATAGTCGATGGCCTTTTCCAACCATTTTTGGGAAATTTTATCAATATTGGCCGCATCGATGAAGAGGGCGATTTTCTCACGTGGGGCCAGGTTCAGTCGCCCGGACTGAATGATCTTGATATTGGCTTCAATCTCGGCCAGGGCCTGGTAATAGGGAATTAAATCGATCTGCTGCTGTTTGGCTTTCCGGTAGATAAATTGTAGGGCCTGCTGGTGTTGTTTGACCTTTTTTTCCAGCGTATCAGCCTCCAGATAAGGAGCCTGGTGTTGCAAATAACGAAGTTCGGCACCAAGCTTAATGATCCATTCCGTTAGATTATGTAATGTCGTTGCCATAGGGTCACCTTTTAATTGTTTGCACGAGGTCTTTTATTATGCCCTTGATTACCCGACATTGGAAATCAGAAACCATGTTTTTCACTTGTTAGGGCATTTTTGGTGCTCTAGAATGCTCACAAAGCAACGATTAGCTTGGTTCAGACGACAAAAAACCTGGTTTCTCTCCCCGTGTCGGGTGGTGAAATTATGCTCTGTAGGTGCAGTTGCGCAAATTGAAGGGTTATCTTTTGAGTCACTTGAATGCGGTTTTGGGCCTTGCGAAAGATGACCGGGATCAGGCCGCTGCCCTTGCCCAATTCGGCCAGGATGTGGCGGTAGTGGCTTTCCAGGGCTTCGCCATCCAGGCTGGTCAGGCTGGTCCAACTGAGTCCAGCCGGGATGCTGCTGAGCTGACCCAGTTCCTGCACCTGCTCCTGGTCCATTTTGAGAAAGAGCAAGTAGGTCAGTTGTTCCAGGTAATCGCCGTAGGAGATACCGTCGTCCCGCAGGACGTTGCAGTAGTTCCACAGGCGTTGGACGATAAGGGCGGATTGGTTGGACATTTTTCGTTCCTTTGTTAAACGCAAAACAGCTTCACAGCTCCAGACAGCAGATTTCTGGTTTACCCGGCACATAGCGCACCTGCACCGGGTCACCCATCTGCAAGGTATTGTACGCTTTGCGGTTATATTCGGCGGTTGTGATTTCCGGCCGGCCGGGTTCGGCAAATCGAAATGCTACACAATACCCCTTGTCACCATCCGAGCCGGTTTCTATCCAACAATCAGTCACGCTACCGGTGGCCAGTTCCCCGTGCCGAGCCAACAGGCGGACCTTGTGAATTTCCCGCCAGCTTGAGTAGACGAGCCACACCCCAATCAAGACAAAAAGCCCGCCAAATAACATAAAGCAGGTCAATAGAATTGCTTCAAAGGTCTTGGATTGGCCTTCCAGTCGAACCAGTTCAGGGTTGGTGGCAGAATAACGAACGAGAACGCGACTTTCCGGAGGAAGGTCCTGATAGGTATCGTGACTCACACTTTCTTCGTGGGTCAATTGGGTTTGGTCGCCCTTGATCGGCACCCGGTAGCGGTACGTTACGTAGTAGGTGTCACCGTCCGAGTCTTCATGAATCCGGCGACTGATGACGACAGCTTCTGTCGTCACCCCTGTGGTTCGGAGCAGGTTGGAGGTTTGCCACTCTGTAATGAAAACCGCGATGGGAACGATGACAAAGATAAGGCTAAAGGTTGTCCAGCCCAGACCAAATAGAAACTCACACCCTCCCCTGCCTATGCCTGGTGGCCGCTTTGGGGTTGGTCGGGTTACGGCTTCTTCTGTTGATTGACTCATAGTTTTACCTACACCCCCGGCAACTCGAGTTGCCGGCCTTGCTTCTTTTTCTTCTTCTCCCCGACTGTAGCCCTTTCCGCCCGAATCCGCGCCAGCAGCCCCGAGGCCAACAGCCGCTCCCAGAGCTGATTGGTTTGGTTGAGTGGGTTTCTTTAAATCGCCTCTTCTCCCAAATCCTCCGCAATTTCGGCGAACTGCTCTAGCGCGGCTTGTAAGTCTTCGACAATTTCCAAAGCCAGCACGTCAGGATCGGGCAGGTTGGCGGTATCCTCCAGGCTTTCGTCGCGCAGCCAGAAGATATCGAGGCTGACCTTGTCGCGGGCCAGCAGTTCGTCGTAGCTAAAGCAGCGCCAGCGTCCTTCGGGATTATCCTCACTCCAGGTAGGCTGCCGCTGGTGACGATTTTCGGGATTGAAGCAGCGAACGAAATCCTCCAGGTGAGCCCGGCTGAGCGGGTTTTGTTTGAGGGTGAAGTTCTGGTTGGTGCGCAGGTCGTAAATCCACAGTTCCCTGGTCCAGGGAGTGGGGCTGCCCGGCCGGCGGTCGAAGAAGAGCACGTTGGCCTTGACCCCCTGGGCGTAAAAGACGCCGGTGGGTAGCCGCAGCAGGGTATGGACCTCGCACTCGTGCAGCAGCCTGCGGCGCACGGTTTCGCCCGCCCCACCCTCAAACAGGACGTTATCGGGCACGACGACGGCGGCCTGGCCGTTGGTATCCAGAATGGTTTTGACGTGCTGGACAAAGTTGAGTTGCTTGTTGCTGGTCGAGGTCCAGAAATCGTCCCGGACGATGGTTTGGGCTTCGCGCCTGGTTTCGCCGGTATCGGTGATGTAGGTGACGCTGCTCTTTTTGCCAAAGGGGGGATTGGTCAGGATCATGTCGAAGCGTTCGCCGGGATCGGTGGCCAGACTATCGCTGACCCGGATGGGGCTGTCGGTGGCGTCGGTGCCGATGCCGTGCAGGTAGAGATTCATCACGCACAGCCGGGCGGCGCTGTCCACAATCTCCCAGCCGTGCAGGGCGTCGTGGGTCAGGTGGCGGCGTTGGGCGCGGTCCAATTTGTGGTGTTGGCGGATGTAGTCATAGGCGGCCAGGAGAAAGCCACCCGTCCCGGCGGCCGGATCGCAGATGGTCTGGCCCGGTGCAGGCCGCATCACGTCCACAATGGCCTGGATCAGCGGGCGTGGGGTGAAGTACTGACCCGCGCCGGATTTGATGTCCTGGGCGTTCTTTTCCAGCAGCCCTTCGTAAATGTCGGCCTTGACGTCGACGCCCAACCCCAGCCAGGTTTCGCCCTCGATCAGACTGACCAGCCGCTTGAGTTTGGCCGGGTCTTGAATGCGATTTTGGGCCTTACGAAAAATCACGGGAATCAGGCCGCTGCCCTTGCCCAATTCGGCCAGGATGTGGCGGTAGTGGCTTTCCAGGGCTTCGCCATCCAGGCCGGTCAGGCTGGCCCAACTGAGTTCAGCCGGGATGCTGCTGAGCTGACCCAGTTCCTGCACCCGCTCCTGGTCCATTTTCAGAAAAAGGAGATAGGTCAGTTGTTCCAGATAATCGCCGTAGGAGATACCGTCATCACGCAGGACGTTGCAGTAGTTCCACAGGCGTTGGACAATAGTGGCAGATTGGGACATTGGGTTGACTCCTAATTAGTTGATTTTTGAGCAAGGCTTCATTGGAGGGCGGCCACCACCGACAGCCGCCGCTCGACTATTGAGACTGTTCTATGAGTTCAATAATATCCGAGTGAATTTTTCCAAATGGTTTACTTGATAATGATTTGTCTGAGTAAGTGATCCCAACACTTCTACAATTTTTGCTATCGTTATAGGCTTGAATAATCCTCTTTTTTGACCATTTTCTTCTAACCGCTGGAATTACATACATCTTATTTGTGTAAAACTCCCAGCCTTCTCCGGTGGAGTCGACCATGTTATAGCGTGCGTCCGGTGTCAACTCTACTTTGGCAATCTTGCGCTGAAACTCTGCTTCTGACTTTGCTGTTATGAAAAAGTCATCAACGCTGCAAATGATCGGGAATTTAGGTTTTCTAAACAGATAAACAATCGTCATTTTTCAGACCCCCGGCAACTCGAGTTGCCGACCTTGCTTCTTCTTCCCCTTCGCCTCCGCCTTAGCCCCCCGAATCCGCTCCAGCAGCACCGAGGCGGATTTGCCCCCCTAGCCCCCCAGCGGGGGGAACCGCTTTTCTCCCCCTGTGGGGGGCCGGGGGGCTACAGCAATCTCAACTACTGCTCCTTCTTCTTTTTCTTCCGAGGCTTCGCTCCCCCCTTTTCCTTAGCCCTCGCCTCCCTTATCCGCGCCAGCAGCACCGAGGCGGATTTGCCCCCCTAACCCCCCAAAGGGGGGAACTGCTTTTCTCCCCCCTGTGGGGGGTTGGGGGGGCTACAGCAATCTCAACTACTTCCCTCAAACGCTTGCTTGAGGATGGCCTGCCGCAGCCGTTCGGCGCAGGTGAGGTTGGCGGTGAGGGTGGCCTCGACCTCTTCCACCACCGACAGCCGCCGCTCGACTTCGGTTACGATGCGGTGTTGTTCGGAATTAATCAATTAATCTAGCTCCAGCTTCATCTGGATCAAAACCATCTGGCCAGACTGTATGTTGGTCATATACTGCTCCAACTAGCTTGGCTCCAACCAAATTGGCTCCTTTCAAGTTGACTCCTCTCAGGTCAGCTTCTAAAAAATCAGCACCTATTAGGTTAGCTTTCTTTAGATTGGCTTCGCTGAGGGTGACTCCGCATAACTTGGCGTTCATCAAATTAGCTTCTTCCAGAATGGCTCGAGGCATAAAGGCTCCAATTAGATTTGCTGATGACAGATTAGTATATGATAAGTCGGCTTTAGTCAGGATGGCTCCTTCTGCCAAGTTGGCTCCACCCAAGTTTGCTCCTCTCAGTGAACCATCGCAAAGCCATCTATGATGTGCTAACTCCCTAGCTGCTCTCAATGCAAATCCATTATCCGGCCCTCCCATCTCTCTGATGAGTTGAGCCTTGAGTTGTGTTTCCTGCCTTTTTCTATTCAAGTAATCAATAATCAATACGGTAATCGCAATACTTACAAACTCAGCCCCAAAGTTAGCGTAGAAGTCTTCTACAAGCTTGACGAATTTCCAGTTTCCATCGTAAAGATATGTGAAACCACCGATGAGAATGAAGATTCCTAATATAAACAGTATCGTGCCAGCTAGATTGTCCCGAATATAATCAAAGAGCTGTTTTCGATATTTGCTATCTAGAAAATAAGCAATTGCGAGACACAGAGCAAGACTGACTATTACAAATACCAACGTGTGTACCAAGATTTCCTGTTCCATTGAGATTTTCTATTTCACATCCCCGGCAACTCGAGCTGCCGACCTCGCTTCTTCTTCCCCTTCGTCTCAGCCTTAGCCTTTTCCGCCCGAATCCGCTCCAACAACACCGAGGCCGGTTCATCCGCCGGGTCCTGTGACACCAAGCGGCCCTCAAACGCCTGTTTCAAAATGGCCTGCCGCAGCCGCTCAGCGCGGTGGAGGTTGGCGGCGAGGGCGGCCTCCACCCCTTCCACCACCGACAGCCGCCGCTCGACTTCGGCCACGATGCGGTGCTGTTCAGCGAGGGGGGGATAGGAAAAACCAGCCGATTTAATTTTGCAATATTCACGTTGTACTGCCCTGCCGTGGTTGCAGCCATTCGTTCAATCTGGCTACGTATGCTCTGTGCATTCCAAATCGTTGTTAGCCAATTGGCTATATTTGTACTGTTCAAAATTCGGAATCTAATCAGATACGAGGCAAAGAAATACGGTTGCTCAAATGTTTGTCTCACCAAAGCACTTCGACCAATAAGGTCTTTACTGCCATTTGTTCGAATAATTAGTATGTCACCTTCTGCCACAGCTTTTTCAGGGGTCAGTTCATCGGCATTAATGGCATACTTCATATCACTGAAATCAAGACGCCCCCCAATGATATTTGGTATTCGCAATACTGGCGGGCCGGGAACATCATAATCGCATTTTTGTGAAGTACCATAGCCTGAGTTCCAAGACAATTGCTCCAAACTCGCCCACATCCAGCCCTCCGGCAACTCCGGCAGACCGTCGGTGTTGGGTGGGGTGGGGGCTTTGTATTTGAGTTTGGCCGGGTCTTTGCCTTTGGCGTGTTGTTCGGCTTCCCACTGCTGGCGGCGCTCGGTGAGGATGCGTTCCAGCAGAACGGGAGCGGGTTCGTCGGTGGGGTCTTGGGGAACCAAGCGGCCTTCGCAGGCAGTTTTGAGCACGGCGGCTTTGTAGCGCTGTAGGCGGGTCTGGGCGCGTTTGAGGGCGGCCACGCCCGCGTCGAGGCGGGTCAATTGCTTTTCTATCTCGGCGACGATGCGGTGTTGTTCGGGGAGGGGAGGGAGGGGAAGTTCAACTTTAGCTAGTTTCTGTCTGGAAACCCTGCTCTAGCGAGCCTCCGACAGCTTTGGCATCCGCTTGCAAGACCGGTGAGTCCTCTACAAAGCTAATTTCGCTCTATTTTTAGACCTGTAGTCCGGTTTGG
>DAOUMU010000114.1:0-2726 GCA_034409055.1 Anaerolineae bacterium | reverse complement strand
CTCCAGTTGGGCGTCAATCTCCTGCAAGCGGGCTTCGATCCGGGTTATCTTTTCTTGCAGGTCGTCAATATTGTTTAAGAGATGGAGGGGCACATTCGAGCTTTCGTACATAGCCTGCTGCTCCTGCAGACGCAGCAGATTTTTACGATATTGCCGTAATTGACGCAGTAGGGACTGACGTTCCTCGATTAAATCGGTGTGGGTGTACATGATTTATTATCCTTTACCCAAAAAGCGGGCACAGGTACCCAATACCCAAAAAGTGGGCACAGGAAAGCGGGCACAGGTAAGCGTAGCCAGGAATTTTCACCGAGACTATAAGGAAATCATGACGTGTTACGTGTTGCGTGTTGCGTGTTGCGTAGCCTCTTATTCAGGACGCAATCCGCAATGCAAATATAGAGTCATTTGAACACTCTTAGGATTTTCCTTTTCGGCTGGTTGTTGTCATTGATTATACTTTTTTCAACAACTTCTGTCTATGATTATATGGTAACGTCGAAAACATCCCACGCAACACGCAACACGGACCTAGCCCATAAATATCATTGGCTGTTCTTTTAATCTGCCGGCTTTAGTAGCAACGTCCCCCACGTAGTGGGGTCATTCCACTCGCGCTGGGGAGCGGTAGAGATGATACACTCTTGCACGTTGGTCTCGGGCGTGTCATTATCGTTGATATTGGCTGCCAGGCCCAGGCGTGTACCGGGTTGGGGAGACGCACTTAAACCTGACCAGGGCAGGGCCGCTTCCAAAAAATAGCCGGTCGCCGTGGGGGCTGCTGCTACCAGGGCTTCGTCAAAGGGGCGGGCAGTCAGGGAGCCGAGTTGCCACAAGGCCACCCGGGGCGACTCGAAGTCGGGCAGAAAATCGACCTGCCAGTCATCCTGGCTCAGGCTGGCCTTGTCATAATCCCCCAGTAAATCCATGTCCAGCGATAACTGGGGTGAGTCGCCCAGGAAGTAGGCCTGGTCGGTTCCTGTGTAACCCACATACCCGTCATCCTCCACCTGAAAGGCCACGTACAGGTAACGTTCATCGTAAGCAAAGCGAACCCGGCCTCCCAGGTCGGTGACCGGGCCCGAGTCGGGATAGCGCTGAGTACAGGCTTTGTCGTAAGTGATTGTATCAAAGTTGGTCCAATCCAGGCCACTCGACCGGGGCAAACCATTCCAGTCGTCTAGCTCCCCATCAATTTGAATGGTCCCGGTATAGCTCTCGGTGCTTACCGGCAGGGCTTCCATTTGGTCTGTTTCCGACCGAGATTGGTCGGGCTCAGCCAGGATGTTAACCACCACCTCATCCGGCTGAGCTGTCGCTGCCGCCCGAGGCTGGCTCGGCTCGCCGCTTGAGCCGGGAGGCGTCAGACTGAAGCCCATAAAACAGCCGTTACTCATGACCAGTTCGGCATAGTGATAGGGCTGGTCCGAGCGCAAACTGAGCGTTTGGCTCTCACCGGCACCAACAGCCAGGAGGTCACGGTCGATTTCCTCTCCGGCCGGGTCCAGGGCCGACAGCGCTCCGTAATCGGGTTGGTCGCGGTTGAGCACCGTCACATCCAGGGCCAGCACCCGGGCCAGCAGCGACCGGAAATCAAATTGTATCTTGCCCCTCTGAATGGCGATGTCCCGGCGACCGTCCCCATTGCAATCTTCCAGGGCGTAGGTGGGATTACCAAAGAGGCCGATCGGATCCAGGGTCAGCTTCACCGCCCCTTGCCCCGTACGCTCTAACTCAAAGGGTTGCCCCAACTTGGGCAAGGCGGGCAGTGAGTCGGTATCAAGGATCATATTCGCCGGAGAAAACAGCACCTCGCCCAGGGCCAACTGGAACGTTCCGCTGCGCGTACCGTCGAGCCAGGCCTGGAGACGCTTGGCGTCAACAGAAATACCCTGGCCGGAGATGTTATCGGGGGCCACCCATCGAGCCGCTCCACCAAGTATCAGTTGGGTCTCTGCAGCAGTGGTAACCTGGACCTCATCCTTGGCCGAACCCAGGTTGACAATCCACTCTAAGGGACTGTCAATCTCCTGCACCACCACAAAACGCGCGCCAGTGGTGGTGATGGTGGCAAAGTCGGTTTGAATGGTCAGGCGGCGATCCTGCTTCTGGTCTGGATTAAAATCGAGCAGCAAGGTTCCCCCATTTTGCCAGACCGTAATCGTGGCGGACTGTTCATCCACCGAGAATTCTTGTAGAACTATTTCACCGGCTTGAAACAGCTCGGCTGTCAGTAGATCACTAAAATTAAGGACGGCCCGTCCCCCTTCATCAACCATCACGCTCTCACCCACCTTCAGCGAAATCTGCTCCTCCACAGGCAGGACCTCGCGCTGCTCATCACGCACGATGGAAACACCTTCGCGATTGGCTTCAGCTTCGATAGCCGGCTCTGAGCCGGGCTCGGATGGGCCAGGGCCATTACCGGCTTGACAGGCCACCAGTATAATCAATAAACAGACACCCAATACCCAATACCCAATACCCAATACCCAAAAAGCGGGCACAGGATAGCGGGCACAGGAAAGCGGGCACAGGAAAGCGGTCTCAGGAAAGCGGGCACAGGCCCGGCATGGGGATGCCGGGGCTACGGATTTAATTTGACGAAACATCAGGCTGCCTCCAAAGAAAATAGGCGAATAGGCGAATGGCGAATAGGCGGATGGCGAATAGGCGAATGGCGAATAGGCGAATGGCGAATAAGCGAATAGCGAATAGGCCAATGG
>DAOUMU010000113.1:0-15772 GCA_034409055.1 Anaerolineae bacterium | reverse complement strand
AACATCCGTCCGAAATATCGCCGTGGTAATGAGAAATAGTCGATGATGTTTATAACTTTATGTTAATGTGCAACGAGAGCCTTCGCTCACAGCCCATACTAAACCTTTTTTTCAAGACACTCTATACCAGGGAAATAGCCCTAAAAAAATGGGGGTGCCGCCGTGAATAATTCGGCATGCCCCCCAAGCATTAAAAACCAGCAAAAGCGAGGTAACATTAACTTCTTATTAGTTTGATTAGCCGACCATCACTCAGGGCAACGGCAACCGAGTAGCTCCGGCCAGGCACCCCTACGTCGCGCAAGAGTGACCACTTAAGGCTGCTTCCTTCCGGACCTGACCTGGTTCGCAGGCTCCTGCCGCGTAGGACCCAACAATCAACACTACCCGGTTGCCCTTGCCCCGAGTTGGTGGCCAGTGATTACTGAAAGAGGCGGAGAGGGAGGGATTTGAACCCTCGAGGCTGTTACACCTACACGATTTCCAATCGTGCGCACTAGACCAGACTATGCGACCTCTCCATATATCAATTAGTAATTACTCATTGTCCCTGGCGGGGAGGGTGGGATTCGAACCCACGGTGGACTGAAGCCCACAACGGTTTTCGAGACCGCCCCAATCGACCACTCTGGCACCTCCCCGAGTCGATTAAATATAAATTTATCTCTCTCGTAGAGACGGCATCCCTATGCCCGGCCCCCGCATGGGGATGCGGGGCCTACGAAAAAGAAAATTCCTATATAAAATTGTCAAGAGCGTTCAGCTCTCAGCTATTTATCTACTGCGTAAGGCAACAACAGACCATTGATGACTGAACGCTCAGGTAATAATTAGCCCACCGGGGTAGCAGAAATTATAGCATAGTGGTTAAGAAGGAGCAAAAGAAACACTACAGACAAAATTAGACCGCCTCTACAATGAGACATTGACCGTCCCTACGAGCGTTTCTCCAGGGGAGCAATACTGACGGCCAGTTTCTTGATGCCCTGGTTTGGAAAAGCAACCTGCACCAGTTCATCATCGCTATCTAGTTCAACGGCAATGACAGTGCCTTGGCCAAATTTTTTGTGGTAGACCCGATCGCCGACTTTGTAACTGGCCGCTCTGGGCGTCGGGCTGGTCTGGTTCGCCTGAGACCGGCGGTGGCTGATTTGCCGGGCCGTTTGCCGGGTCGTAAAGCGAGTGGTAGGGGTTGACGATGCCCCTGTCCACGTCGACTGGCCATAGCCCTGGTCCAGTAGCTCGGGAGGCAAGTCCTCGATAAAACGAGAGGGTATTGTTGGTTCGTCAAAACCATAACTGTAGCGGCGGAAGGCGCGGGTCAGGTAAAGCTGATCTTTGGCCCGGGTCATACCGACGTAGGCCAGACGGCGTTCCTCCTCCATCCCCTCTGCATCGCTCAGGCTGCGGCTATGCGGAACGAGGCCATCTTCCATACCAATAATAAATACCACCGAAAATTCCAGGCCCTTAGCCGTGTGCAACGTCAGCAGGGCCGACGCGGTGCCCTCTTCCCCCAACGCATCGACGTCGGACACCAGGGCCACGTCCTCCAAAAATTGGGCCAGGGCCTCATCCGCCTCCAGGCCGGCAAATTCTTCGGTCACCCGGCGTAGCTCCATCAGGTTCTCCCAGCGATCCTCTCCTTCCGGGGTGTTATCTTTAACAAACGTCTTATAGCCGGTGCGGGCCAGCGCCAGATCAAAAAGTTCCGGCAAGGTCAGCTTCTGCTTGACCTTGATGAGCATATTCATCAATTGGCCAAATTTCACCAGAGACTTGTGTGCTCTGCTTTTAAAGGGAGCCGGGACCGTCACCGGGGCGTTATCGAATGGCGTACCATCACCAGCGGCTTCAGGCTGACCGGCCTGATCCCCCTCTTCACCAACCACTAACTGTTGGAGGGCCTGCCAGGGTGTTGTGCCTAACTGAAAGGCCCACCGGTTCAAATCGGTGATTGTTTTGGCCCCAATGGCCCGGGCCGGCACGTTGATGATGCGGGCCAGGCTGACGCTGTCTTCCGGGTTGTGAATCAGGCGCAAATAGGCCAGGGCATCTTTGATCTCTTTGCGCTCGTAAAAGCGGGTGCCACGCACCAACAGGTAAGGCATCCCTCGGGCGATAAACGTCTCTTCCAGGATACGGCTTTGAGCATTGGTACGATACATCACCGCCATCTCACCGGGAGAAATTTGTTTTTCTATCTCCAACCGGCGAATTTCATCTACCACAAAGCCGGCCTCTTCTTGCTCATTGTATGCCTCTACCACCCGGATCTTGACCCCCCGACCTCTTTCGGTAAAAAGATCGTTATCAATACGATTCTTGTTTTTACGAATCAATTGCTTGGCCGCCGTCAAGATCGTTTCGGTCGAGCGATAATTTTGAGAGAGGCGGATCAATTTGTGTTCAGGATAATCTTTGCGGAAGCGGAGCACGTTACGATAATCCGCCCCCCGCCAGGAATAGACTCCCTGGTCGAGATCACCGACTACAAAAACATTACGACGGCCTCCCGCCAACATTTTGGTCAACTCATATTGCACCATATTCGTATCTTGAAATTCATCCACCATCACGTGAAGATACTGCTGTTGATATTTTTCCAGTACTGACGGGTGACGGTGAAACAATTGATAGGTGACCAAAAGAAGGTCGTCAAAATCCAGAGCATTGTTTTCAATCAGCACTTGCTGGTAGCGATCGTAAACCCGGGCCACAATCTCTTCCTGATAATCACGACGTTCAAACTTCTCCGGAATGATCATCTCATTTTTGGCCCTGGAGATGACATAGTGAATGGCATTGGGCTTCCACCGCTTGTCATCCAAGTCCAAATCTCGAATGGCCCGCTTGACAATCGCCTGCTGGTCGCTGGTATCATAAATGACAAAGTTGCGGTCATAATGACCCAGCACCTCTATCTCCCGTCGCAACAAGCGGGCACATAAAGCATGAAAGGTGCCAACACTCAGGCTGCTAACCTGATTGGGGGTCAGCATACCTTCCAGACGATGCTTCATCTCGCGGGCGGCTTTATTGGTAAAGGTTACGGCCATAATGTACCAGGGAGCAATGCCGACCGCTCTGATCAGGTAGGCAATCCGGTGGGTAAGCGCCCGTGTTTTACCGGAACCCGGTCCAGCCAGGGCCAGCACCGGTCCTTCAATTGTCATCACTGCCTCTTGTTGGGCAGGATTCAATGCTTCTAAGCTAAGTTCTGTGGATAAATCCATGCCAAAGGTACTCCAAACCGTTCATATGATTGGATTGTACCATGAGGCAGGCCAGGGGAGCAAGGCTCAATCGAACCGGGGGACATTTACAAAGATTAAAAAAATTAATCGGGCAATACCTGACAATGTTGCAGCCAACATTTTTCAAAAATCCAAATTTTAAAGCTTAAAATTTGGTCACATCAACCAACCGTAGGGCAAATGTGGCTAAAAGTTATCGTTCACTTTTGTAATTCCCTACCCAACGTGCTACTTTATTACTCCATTAACCCTTAGTGATGCTGCTATTATGCCAAGTTAAGCCAAAAAATAATCGCTCCACGTTCATATTGATCTAAAGAACCTGTTGAAACGTTGCTGGCTATCTTACTTATGCCCGAGCGAGCACCGACAAGTGACTTATGGTCCAGGTGAGATGTGACTTTAGGGCAAATTAAGGGGTACTTTAGCCTGTAGCAATTGGTGACTTTTGCCCCTTTTTTATGTCACCCTTTTATTGTATCCTGTACTATGAAGCAACAGTATCTTTTCAAAAAGTAGGGACGAACCCTCGCAGTCAGCCCGATGGACAACAGCCCTTATGCCAGGTTATTGAGAAGATATTGACCATAAGCCAAAGGTACTGAAAGCGTTATATTTTACCGAATTAGCCAATTTGTGGGGTATCATATCCCTCAAATGATTGGTAAAATAATAACAACACGGGCTAAAATAATAACACCTTACCTTGAAAATAGTTTCGCCGATTTATGTGGGGTAAGTTGCTAACTTGCTCGCAGCACCGCTGACAAGTTAGCAACTTATCCTACAACAAGCTGGCAACAAGATACCCTATAGCGTATCAACTCATCATGAAGGAGATTTGGTTACATGAATCCTGATGATCGTCCCAAGGACAAAAAACAACGTTTGCCAACAATGCCTCGCTGGATAATTATTACCGCCTCGCTCCTGGGGCTGATTGCTGTATTGTATCTACTGGCAAGCAATCAAAATACTGGCGCAGGTGTAGAATCATCCTCCTTGAAAAACCAAAGCGTTCAACCAAGTGCTCAACCTCAGGAAACCTCACTACCGGAAATTGTCAGTGCCATTGAAGACGATCAGGTCAAAACGCTCATTGTATACGGCGACCTCCTTATTGCCACCAAAACTGACGACACCCGTATTAGCGCCCGTAAAGAGTCGAGCATCAGTGCCATCGAAACGTTACAACTTCTGGGTGCTTCTGACGAAGCCCTGGCCAAATTGCCGCTTGAGGTGAAAGCCACAGGGTCGAACCCTAACCCCTGGAACATATTGATGATGGTCGGGCTATTGCTGTTCGTCGGGTTCTGGGCCTTTCGCCTGATGCGACACCGTCAAGATGGTGGCTCGGGGCATCTATCCAACAGTATGGGACGCAGCAACCCCCACGTTATAACTAACTCGGCTGGCAAGAAGGACAAAGAGGCCACCATAACCTGTCCCCAGGTAACCTTCGATGATGTGGCCGGCACCGAGTCGGCCAAATTTGAACTGCAAGAAGTGGTAGAATTTTTGAAGGAACCGGCTAAATTCGCCAAGTTGGGTGCTCGCATTCCCAAAGGCGTGTTGATGGCCGGCCCGCCCGGTACCGGCAAAACATTGCTGGCGAAAGCGGTGGCCGGCGAAGCAGGCGTGCCTTTCTTCAGTATCTCCGGCTCTGAATTTGTGGAGATGTTCGTCGGCGTCGGAGCGGCCCGAGTGCGCGATCTATTCAAGCGGGCCAGGAAACATGCCCCGGCCGTCATCTTCGTTGACGAGATCGACGCGGTGGGCCGGCGGCGTGGAGCCAGCATGGGCAACGGCAACGACGAGCGTGAGCAAACCTTGAACCAAATTTTGGTAGAGATGGATGGCTTCGGTACCGAAGCCAACATTATTATCCTGGCCTCGACCAACCGCCCGGACATCCTGGATCCGGCCCTACTTCGGCCCGGTCGCTTTGACCGTAAAGTGATGTTGGAAGCGCCTGACGTGCACGGTCGTGAAGCCATTCTAAGAGTCCACAGCCGGGGCAAGCCTCTGGCTCCTGATGTTTCCATTGCCGACCTGGCCAAACTGACCCCTGGCTTTGTCGGAGCCGACCTGGAAAACCTGGTCAACGAGGCCGCTATCCTGGCCGCCCGCCGGAATCTGGATAAAATCGGCCAGCAGGAGTTTCAGGATGCGATGGAACGCATCGTGGCCGGACCGGAACGCCAGAGCAAAATTATCAGCGACCAGGAACGGAAGATTGTAGCCTTCCACGAAGCCGGTCACGCCGTGGTTATGCATCACCTGGAACATTGCGATCCTGTCCACAAAATCAGCATCATCTCCCGGGGTATGGCCCTGGGCTATACCATGCCTCTGCCTGAAAATGATAAATACTTGCGCAGCCGGGAGGCTTTTGAAGACGAAATTGTGGGGCTGCTGGGTGGCCGGGCAGCCGAGGAGATCATTTTTAAGCGCATCACCACCGGCGCGGCCAATGACCTGGAACGCGCCACCAAGCTGGCCCGAGCTATGGTCACCCGCTACGGGTTCAGCCAAAAACTGGGCTTGCGCACCTTTGGTGAGGAGCAAGGTAACCCCTACCTGGGCAGCCTGGGTGAAATTCGTGATTACAGCGAACAGATGGCCCAAACCATCGACCAGGAAATCCGCCACATCCTGGACACCGCTTACCAACGGGCCAAAGAGATTATCATCGAGCAACAACGCCATCTGGATGACCTGGCCAAGGCTCTACTGGAGTACGAAACCATCGAACGACCTCAATTTGAGATGTTGATGGCATGACCTGGCCAGGTCAGAAATGTAGGGCAAGTTGTCAACTTGTCAGGGCGCAATTTAGCAAATTGCGCTACAAGTGGCCGAAACAATAATCAAGGCCTGTGAGTAGTAGACTTACTTTGGAGGACCAATCGATGTCTAACGATCTCAAAGCAACCGTACAAACCCAATTTGGCGCTTCGAGTGACGCTTATGCCACCAGCGATATTCACGCCAGGGGGAAAAGTTTGGCCATTTTGGTCGAACTGATCCAGCCTCAACCTGACTGGCAGGGGCTGGATGTGGCCACCGGGGCCGGGCACACGGCTCTGGCTTTTGCTCCCCACGTGGCCCGGGTGGTGGCCGCCGATTTAACCGAGGCCATGCTGGCCAAAACGGCCGAATTGGCCGCTGCACGCGGCTTGACCAATGTCGAGACAAAAATCGCGGATGCGGAGGCGCTGCCGTTTGACGACGATTCATTTGACCTGGTCACCTGTCGCCTGGCCTTTCATCATTTTCCGAACCCTCACCAGGCCCTGGCCGAATTCGCCCGGGTGCTCAAGCCCGGTGGTAGGCTGGGGCTGACCGATAATATCACCGTCCCGGACAAGCAAGCCGCCGGCTATTATAATGCCTATGAAAAGCTACGTGATCCCTCGCACCATTGGGTCTATCCCCTGGTGCGTTTGCAGATGATGGTAGATAAGGCCGGTTTGCAGGTCCAAGCCACCCGAGAGTTGAGCAAGGAGTTCGAGTTTCACAACTGGGCCGACCGCCAGCACGTCTCTGAGGCCAACAAAGAAAAATTACTGGAGATGATGCGCCAGATTCCTGAAGCTCTGAAACTTCTTCTTGCTCCACGCTGGGCCGATGGTACAATGTATTTCTCCCTACACGAAGTGGTCATTGTGGCCCGTTTACCACAAGATTAGGGTGTATTTCATTTACTTTAGAAATGCTCCCGCTGGACTGTGGTCCACACCGAGCGTGTCTTAAATCATTTGAAACACACCCATAAGATCAAATGTTGATGTTTTGACGTAAGAGGGTTTTACACCCTCTTTTTTTATGCCGTTTTAGACGCTGAACAAAAGTTCTGGTACAATAAGACCATAATCCAGGTATATTTGGCTCTATGGAAATACCCCTGCTGCAAACTAAACTCTATATTCCCCCACCCCATCCCAATCTGGTCACTCGTCTCCGCCTGATTGAGCGGCTCAACCAGGGTGGTAGGCGCAAACTGACCCTCGTTTCCGCGCCGGCCGGGTTTGGAAAAACGACGCTCGTCAGTGAATGGCTCCGACAAATCAAGGATGAAGACGGAACCCCACTGGGGCAGGTGCGGAAGGATGACGTAAATCAACCAAACATTCATCCTTCATCCTTCACGCAAAGCGTTCATCCTTCCAGAGTTGCCTGGCTGTCTTTGGATGAGGCTGACAACGATACTACCCGTTACCTGACTTACCTCATTGCCGCCCTGCAACAGATTGACCCCCAAATCGGCCTGGCTGCCGGCCGCCTGCTGCAATCGTCCCCACCGGAGGCCCCTGAAACTATCCTGACCACCCTGATTAACGAACTGGCGGCGATCTCTGATGAGTCCATCCTTGTGCTAGACGACTATCACCTCATCGAGGCTCAACCTGTGCACGCTGCGTTCACCTTTCTGCTCGACTACCTGCCCCCGCCGATGCACCTGGTCATCACGACCCGCGTTGATCCGCCGCTGCCCCTATCCCGGCTGCGGGTACGGCAGCAGATGGTTGAAATCCGCGAAGATGACCTGCGCTTCACGCTTGACGAAGTGGCTACTTTCTTGAACGAGGTGATGGGGCTAGACTTCTCTGCCAAGGACATAGCCGCCCTGGAAGCTCGCACCGAGGGCTGGATTGCCGGGCTGCAACTGGCCACCCTGTCCTTACAAGGTCGTGACGCCCAAAATAAGTCCGACTTCATCGCCGCCTTCACCGGCAGCCATCGCTACATTGTGGATTACCTGGCCGACGAAGTGCTCCATCAGCAGCCCGAGCCTATCCAAACCTTCTTACTCCAAACTTCCATTCTGGATCGTTTGTGCGGCCCCTTGTGTGATGCGGTTTTGAATAAAAAGGTCGGCCAGAACTTTGCCTCCAGCCAGGAAGTTTTGGAATACCTGGAGCAGGCCAACCTGTTCATCGTTCCGTTGGATCACCACCGGCAATGGTATCGCTATCACCAGCTTTTTGCCAACTTCCTGCGCACCCGGTTGCCGCAAACCTTTCCCGCCGAGGTGGTCGAACTACACCGCCGGGCCAGCCGGTGGTACGCCGAGCATGACCTGATACCCGAGGCCATCCATCACGCCCTGACCGCCGAGGAATTTGAACTGGCTGCTGACCTGATAGAGCAAGTCGCCCGTCCTACCATCGCCCACGGCGAGCTGATGACCATGCTCAACTGGCTCAATGCCCTGCCCGATGACGTCGTTCGCCAGCGGCCCCGGCTCAGCTTTGCCCATGCCTGGGCCCTGTGCAACAATGGTCAGTTTGAAACCGCCGAAGTCCGCTTGCAAGAGGTTGAGGCCGCGTATGCTGCGGGGATTTTGTCCGACGAGGGGTTGTTGGGAGGCGTGACCGCCATTCGGGCCATCATCGCCTATGCTCAGGAAGGCCTCGACCGGGCCATTGCCCTGTCACACCAGGCGCTTAACAGCTTGCCACCGGATGACACCCATTTTCGCGGCCCCATTGCCGTCCACCTGGCCATGGCCTATAAATGGCACGGCGACATCGAGGCGGCGCGTCAGGCTTATACCCAGGCCAAAATTTCGGGCGAGGCCACCGACCGCCTGGTCACCACCTTGCTGGCCCTGGCCGGCCTGGCCGATTTGGAGGTGGCGCAAGGTCGATTGCACCAGGCCGCCGAGCTTTACCAGCAGGCGCTGGATTTTGCTGCCGAACAGGGTGGGCAGCACAGTGTGCGTTTGCCGATTGCAGGCATAGCTCACGTAGGGCTGGGCGAGCTGCTGTACGAGTGGAATAATCTGGCCGGGGCCAGTCACCATTTATTGACCGGCCTGGAGTTGGGAGAACAGTTTGGCTCACTGATGTTTTCGGTAGAGGGCTACGCGAACTTGGCTTACCTGAAATTGGCCCAGGCAGATAGGCAGGGGGCGGTGGAAGCACTGGCCCAGGCGGAACGCCTGGCCAAAAAGTTCAGCACGCCGCGCACGTCAGCCCTGATCACCGCTTGCCGGGTGCGGTTATGGCTTACGCCGGTCGGAAGCGACCTGGTCGCGGCCGGGCGCTGGGTGCAGGCTTATCAGTTAGATGAGGTTCTTGACTACAGCCGTGAACCGGAATACCTGGCTCTGGCCCGAATTCTCATTGCCCTACAGCAACCGGGAATGGCCTCAGCCATCGACGCGCCGCTTGACCGGGCCACCGACCTGCTGGCGCGCTTGCAGCAAGCCGCCGAAACAACGGGTCGCACCGGCGATGTGATTAAAATGCTGATACTGCAAGCCCTAATTCTTGAAACGCAGGGCCAGGCAGACCAGGCTCTGACCAGGTTGGAACAGGCCCTCACCCTGGCCGAACCGTCGGGCTACATTCGGACCTTTGTGGACGAAGGCCCGCCGATGGCAGAATTATTGAAAAGGCTGAGCCCCCCAGGAGCAGGTGATGAAAGCGGAAGGATGAAAGAATATATCAAGAAACTACTTGTTGCATTTGACGGGGTAGATATTCATCCTTCAGCACCTGTCCCTGTGGAGCTCAGCCCCCAGCCTCTGGTAGAGCCGTTGAGTGAGCGCGAACTGGAAGTGCTGCGCCTCATCGCCGAGGGCGCCTCAAACCGGGAAATTGCGGAGACATTGGTGCTGGCTATCGGCACCGTCAAAAAACATATCAGCAACATCTTTGGTAAACTCAATGTGACCAGTCGCACCCAGGCCGTTGCCCGGGCCCGCGAACTGGACCTCCTCCAATAAACCACCGAATACGACTTTAGACTCCTGACACTACAACCGATTGACTGATACACTGAAGGTGACATCAGTCAATCGGTTTTTTATTTTGCCAATCAGGAGAAAAACTATGCTAAAGCACTGGTGGTTTAAGCAAAATAACCGGGTGGCCAACCCCACGAGCTACCGCAATGGCAACCAGCATCTAATTGAGCTGCAACAGGTGGTCAAAACCTTTGACACCGCCGCCGGGCCATTCACCGCCCTGAACAACATCAACTTGCAGATTGAGGCCGGTGAGTTTGTGGCCGTGGTCGGTAAATCGGGCAGTGGCAAAACCACCTTGCTCAATATGATTACCGGCATTGATCGCCCGACGTCGGGCCAGGTGCTGGTAGAGAAGACGGCCGTCCACACCCTCAACGAAGGCCAGATGGCCGAATGGCGGGGACGCAAAGTCGGCATCATCTTTCAATTCTTTCAACTGTTGCCCACCCTGTCGCTGGTGGAGAACGTGATGCTGCCGATGGACTTTGGCAACGTGTACGCTCCCCGCGAGCGCGAGCAGCGAGCGATGTACCTGCTGGAGCAGGTAGACATGACCGGCCATGCCGACAAACTGCCCAATGCCATTTCCGGCGGCCAACAGCAGCGGGTGGCCATTGCCCGCGCCCTGGCCAATGACCCGCCTATTCTGGTGGCCGACGAGCCGACCGGCAATCTGGACTCCCAAACGGCCGAAGCGGTCTTTCAACTCTTTGAGAATTTGGTCAAACAGGGCAAGACGGTGCTGATGGTCACCCACGACGCCGACCTGGCCCAACGGGCCAACCGCACCGTCAACGTGGTGGACGGTCAAATTGTCAATGGGGCCAGCCAGGCCAGGGTTCGCAGCGACTCAATGGCGCAAGCTGACAAGCAGACGGCTGCGATTATGCTTCCCCGGACCTTGTCTCAAGTTGGAGGTGCCTGATGGCCAGATTTTTTAACCGTCAACTTTTTTCTCATCTGCGACCACGCTGGCGTAAGGTACTGCGCGACCTGTGGGTCAACAAAACCCGTACGGTCCTGGTCGTGCTGTCGATAGCCGTGGGTGTGTTTGCGGTCGGGACAGTGGTGAATACCCGGACGATTTTATTACGGGAACTGGCCACCGGCATGACCGAAGTTAAACCGGCCAGTGCCCTCCTGACCACCAACCTCCCCTTTGACGACGATCTGGTTGAGACCGTGCGCCGCATGTCCGAGGTGGCAGAGGCCGAGGGACGCTACCGGGTGAGCCTGCGCATGCGGATCAAATCCGGCGAGGCCGGGGAATCAACCCAATGGGTGCCCCTTGAGGTGGTGGCC
Organism: Anaerolineae bacterium; assembly: GCA_034409055.1. Taxonomy (GTDB): domain Bacteria; phylum Chloroflexota; class Anaerolineae; order 4572-78; family J111; genus DAOUMU01. The sequence continues at coordinate 4,453 of DAOUMU010000113.1, read as the reverse complement.
CTTGATGATTTCAACGATATCCGCATTAACCGCCTTGTGCCGGAAAGCGGGGCCTGGCCGCCGCCCAGACACACCCTGCTGCTGGAGCGGTCGTACATAAGGCTGGCCGGTACGGAAGGCGTGCAGGAGGGTTCCACCGTGATTGTGGAAACGATGGACGGCACCGAACGCGAGATGCAGGTGTCCGGGCTGGCCTATGAGTTTAACCAGGACCCTTCGGGCGCATCGGGCACGGTTTACGGGTATGTGACCCTGGACACGCTGGAATGGCTGGGCGAGCCGCGCGGTTATAACGAAATGAGCTTTGTGGTGGCCGAGAACAAGCTTGACGAGGCCCATATCCGGGCGGTGGTACCCCTGGTAGAAGACAAAATTGAGAAAAGTGGCCGCCTGGTTGATCGCATTGAGGTGCCGACACCGGGCGAGCATCCGCTGGAGGAGGTGGTCTCTGTACTGCTGATGATGTTGGGCAGTTTGGGTTTTCTGTCACTGATCGCCAGCGGCTTCCTGGTTATCAATACTATCTCGGCCATATTGACCGAGCAAGTGCGACAAATTGGGGTGATGAAGGCCGTTGGCGCGCGTCCCAACCAGATTATGCAGATGTACCTGGGCCTTGCCCTGATTTTTGGCCTGTTGGCCCTGCTCATCGCTATCCCGTTGGGGGTGGGGGGGGCCTACGCCTTCTCCACTTTTATCGCCGGTCAGGTCAATCTGAGCCTGACCCAACTGGAGGTGCCGCCTGCGGTGCTGGCTATGGAAGTGGCTGTTGGGTTGCTGGTGCCTGTGTTGGCTGCCATCTACCCCATCCTGCTCGGCACGCGCATCACCGTACGCGAAGCCATCAGCAGTTATGGGTTGGGTCGGGGTAAGTTTGGCACCGGCCGGCCGGACCGTTTACTGCAACGGCTGCGCGGCGTCAATCGCCCGTTACTGCTCTCACTGCGCAATACATTCCGGCGGCGGGTGCGCCTGGTCTTGATTTTGCTGACCCTGATATTGAGTGGATCGCTCTTTATTGGGGTGTTGAATACCCGCGCCTCGCTGTACCGCACCCTGGATGAGGCCTGGCTGGATCGTAACTATGACCTGTGGGTGACGATGCGGCGCCCGTACCGGATGCAGCGGTTGGAGCGGGCGGTCCGCCAGGTACCCGGCGTGGTGGATGTGGAGAGTTTCGGCTTCTCGCCGGTCATCCGTCGCCAGTATGCCGATGGCAGCGAAGGTGATTACTTCTCGGTCGTGGCTCTGTCGCCCACCACGGCGCTGTTCAAAGCCCCCATCCTCGAAGGTCGCTGGCTTCTGCCGGAGGACAGAAACGCCGTGGTGATTAACACGGATTTACTTGACGAGGAGCCGGACCTTAAAGTGGGCGACACATTGGTGCTCAAAATTGAGGGCCGCGAGACCCCCTGGCAACTGGTCGGCATTGCCGAAGAGGTGATGGCCCCGCCCTTTGCCTACGTGAACTACGACTACTTCACCCGAGTGGTACGTGAAGTAGGCCGGACGCGGGGGCTGTGGGTCACTACCGGGCAGCACGATTTTGACTCCCAGGCAGATGTGGCCGGGATTCTGGAAGACCGGTTTAGAGCAACCAACTTGCGGATTCGCTCGCTGGATACGCTGGGTGAGCAGCGGTTGTTTATGGAGTTTCACTTCGACATTCTGACCGGCTTCTTTATGGTGATGGCCTTGATCCTGGCTGCGGTCGGTGGGCTGGGCTTGACGGGTACGATGAGCATTAACGTGCTGGAACGGATGCGCGAGTTTGGCGTGATGCGGGCCATTGGAGCCTCGGATAGGGCGGTGAAACACCTGGTCATCACCGAGGGCATCGTCATCGGCCTTCTCAGTTGGCTGATTGCCGTAGGGGTGGGCTTTCCAACCGGTAATCTACTCAGCAATGCGGTGGGCAAAGGGTTTCTGGAGATGCCCCTCATCTACAGCGTGGCCCCCAGTGGTATCTTGTTGTGGTTGGGTATTGTCATTGTGCTGTCGGCAGCGGCCAGTCTTATCCCGGCCCAGATGGCCTCTCGCCTCACGGTGCGCGAAGTATTGGCTTATGAATAATTCACCCAAGAAAGGAGACTTTCCTATGAAAAACAAACGATTGGTCTTGAGCCTGATGATGGCCTTGGTAGTGTTGGTTTCTATGGCCTGCCAGCATCCCATTCTAATGGCCGGCTAATGATATGGAAGAGGAGGTTCACCATGGCCCACCGTTATAAAATTCGGGTTGAAGGACATTTTGATCATTGCTGGAGACACTGGTTGGGAGACCTGGCCTTGCGTCATCACCCGGATGGCACGACTATGTTAACCGGCTGGATCAAAGACCAGGCCGCTTTACACGGTCTGCTGCGCAAACTCTATGATATGAACCTCCCCCTCCTTTCCGTCCACCGCCTGGAGCCCCCTCCCGCCGAAGTTGGCCCATCACCGCCGGAGGCGTGTTCGAAAAATTCAAAATGAATTTTTTTTGAAATTTAAATTGAAATATTTCGGGCCGTCTTTTGTGTTATAATAATAGAGTATCCCAGCACAACGTAACGTGGCCAAGCCGCAAATTAGAAATTAGAAATGAGAAGGCTCATGTAGGGTAACCACTGTTTTGAAAACTATTTGGGAACAGGTAAACTATAGTTGCCCAGAAAAAGATTTTGAGTTTGTAGTAACGACTTCAGTCGTTCCAGGCAACAACAACGACTAAAGTCGTCACTACGAGTCAAAAACATTATCTGAATGTCTATATCGCCAGGTGAAAGGAGTGATGTATGAGCCTCAAGACATATCCCATCGAGTTGCCGGAGTCTGCCTTTTCGGCCTTGCGCAAGTCCCCAGCAGAGTTTGTTCAGGAGATGAAATATGCCGCCGTGGTTAAATGGTATGAAGCCGGGATGATTAGCCAGGACAAAGCCGCCGAAATCGCTGGCCTTTCCCGATATGCTTTTTTAAGTTTGCTGGCCCGCTATGAGGTCTCAGCCATACAATATACCCCTGACCTTTTAGAAGAGGAACTACGCAATGCCCGTGGAGAGAATCGTCCTTAACGCCTCACCGCTCATTTTGCTGTGTAATGGTGAGTTTGATTTTGTTCTGCCAGAGTTGTTTACCGAAATCATTGTACCGGAGGCAGTTTGGCAGGAAATTGTGGGCGGTTCTCACTTTGACCGAGCCGCTCAAATGTTACCGGGATTGGATTGGCTCAAAAAGGAAAGTATCACCCATGTGCCGGACGTTGTCCGATGGGATTTGGGGGTAGGCGAAACAGAAGTGCTTAGTTTTGCCGTCAAACATAGCGATTATACGCCTGTTCTGGATGATATGTTGGCTAAAAAATGCGCCAGGTCACTTGGTATTCACACAATAGGGACGGGGACAATCCTAATTCTTGCCAAAGAACGCGGGCTAATTGAGTCGGTTGAACAATCCTTACGCGCATTGCAAAACGCGGGTCTATGGATTTCTGAGTCGATTATTCAATTGCTTAAGCGTAAAGCCGGAGAATAACCACACAAGGGACGCCGAAGGGTCTGCGGGTAGAGGATGGGGGAAAAAGCAAAGGCCGGTCTGTAACGGACCGGATAGGGGTTGAGTTTCCTGGGAGCGACTATGAGCGTGAACAGGTGACGACATCACCCCACGCGAAAGCGGGCAGACTTCCAGCAGGTGTCTCATCACGAGAAAGCTTGGCCAACCACCTTGAAACGGGAAGGCAGATGACGGTAAGGAGCAATCCGAACGGGTGCACCCGTTAACGGAGAAACCGTGTGGCGGCTCCAAGGGTGTATCGTGAAGTTCACAGAGGCTAAGCTTCTGTGAGCGCGTCCTACTCATCAGTGGAGGCGTTTGAGATGCTCGAGCGGCTTGAGGGGAAACTCTCACGAGCCGTTCCAAGGGGAGGAGGCGGCGGCAACGTCGCCTCCTTACCCGACCAGTAGCAATAATATCCCAAATTGTTTAAGATTTCGAACTGTCTAATCAACTTAACGGAAATTAAGATGTTACCAGATTTTCCAGTTCAAAAGAGCAAACTCAAAGAAATTTGGACGAGGTTTCTATATAGACGACAACAAGAGTATCTTGGCTTTTGGTCAAGTGTGCCTGCTCAAACTCATCATGAGGGTGCGAGTTGGTCAATAGAACGAGCAGATGGGACAAGTGATCGACAGGAGTATAAGGAGCTTGGATCTGTTTTTTCTGTAGATATGCAAGAAGTTCCAAACCTTACGTCCGACAAGCTTATGGAAAAACTTGACGCTGTAGCCAAAGATATGGCGATGCAAATGTCTCAAGGTATTTTCGAAACATTGAATGAAACCCTTGGGGGTGGTTCCCTGAGTTGTGATATACACAAGATATTTGTGGATTGAACTTTGAAAAAAGGGCCACCTGTGGTAGAAATTGTGATCAGTAAAACACCAATTTCACCAGGAGGTAGTCCCATAGC
>DAOUMU010000112.1:0-13612 GCA_034409055.1 Anaerolineae bacterium | reverse complement strand
TCCCCAGCTTGCCTGCCTCGACTCCAACCTAAACACCGACCAACGTGCCCACCCCTACTCCTACCACTGCCCCAACGCATACACCACCCGCCCCCCTGCCCCCAGACACCACCTCACCGCCACCCGCAGCATCGCCACCCGACATACGACCATTAGACGGCCTTGATTTCCTGTCGGCCCTGACCGCCACTCTGCTGGCCGGATTACTTGGCTTTTGGTTCGGCCAGCAATTTCGCAAGTCTCTCTCCCGCCGGGTGCGGCTGGGGCTGTGGGTCTTGATCGGCGGCTTGCTGGCTTATCTGCTTTACGGTCTGGGTTGGCTTCGCCCGGAACAGTGGCTGCTGGAAGAGCCGGATTTATTGGCCGGTCGTCTGTCGGTGGCCGGGCTGGCTTTTCTCTTTAGTTTGGTGGCGATGGGGTTGAACAGCCGAGGGGTCAAAAAGCGTCAAACGTGAAGCGTGGATGGGTACTGCTTTTAACCAAACGTCATCCACAGGGAGGCCATCAACAGGATCAGAGCTATTCCAACCAGCCACCAGTTTTCACGTAGGCTTGAGGTCCAATCGGTGCCGGTCACCTTATCGGCAACCATGGGGGCTGTAGAAACAGAGCTGTGCAATATCTGCTGCCAGAGGGCCACGGAAGCCGGACGATCTTTGGGATGAAGGGCCATGGCCAATAAAACGGCTTCTGAGACACCAAACGAAATGTTGGGATTGATTTCCCGAGGAGGTGGCAGCAACTCAGGTACCAAAAAACGCTCTTGAGCACTGGCCGGGACTTTGCCGGTTAACAGATGGTACAGGGTTGCCCCCAACGCATAAAGGTCGGAGCGGGCATCGGTATGGCCCAGATGGTCCACATATTGTTCCAGAGGAGCATAAGGCAAACTACCGGCCCCCTGCAAACCGGTCAGCGTGCTGGGGTCGTCGGGATCAAGAGGTTTGACCAGGCCAAAGTCAACCAGTTTCACCCAACCTTCGGGGGTCAGCTTGATATTGGCCGGCTTAATATCACGATGCAGCACCGGTCGGGAGCGAGAGTGGAGATAAGTTAAGGTGTCGCAAAGCTGGTCGATCCACTCCAGTACGGTGGCTTCATCCAAAAAGCGTGACTCATGGCAAACATGATTAACGATCTCTTGTAAGTTCTGACCGGGGACAAAATCCATGACCAGATAATCATAATCGCCAACGGAAAAAAAGTCGCTGACTTTGGGCAGACCGGGATGGTCAAGCTGGGCCAGGGTGGAGGCTTCCTGCTGGAATTGCTTACGTGCGGCCTGGGCAACCTTCTCATTGAGGCTTGACAAAGGCTGGGTTTCTTTGATAGCACATTGGCGCCCTTGTAGCCGGTTATCCTCAGCCCGATAAACCGCCCCCATCCCCCCTGCCCCAATGAGGCCAACTATTTTGTACCGCTCACGCAATATATCACCAGGTTGAAGATTGGTGGGCAAGGGTTCCTCCAAGGAGTTGTCAATTGTCTTTAGAGTATCCCATTCTTAAATTACTGTCAAGCAGGAAGACCAATGAAGAATTTACAAACCGAGCAAGCACTTTTAATTTGGAAAGAAGACGATCTGATTAAGGATCAATGGGTTTTGCAGGAGGTCGAGGGTGATATCACGATTGGCCGTTCTCCTGACTGTACGATCAATATACCGGTGCGTTGGGTTTCTCGGACGCATGCTGTACTACGCCGCCAGGAAGGGCAATTTGTTCTGGAAGACGCCGGTAGCAAAAATGGGGTCTTTGTCAACGGTCAGCGGGTGGTCAAACCGCGTCCTATGACCGATGGCGACATTATCCAACTGGCCCCTGGCCTGGAATTAATTTACGTCGATAGTGAAGCCACCGCTCCCCTGCCCGGTTGGGGCGGGCGGGGGCTGCATATTGACCCCGTCGAGCGCCAGGTTTATATCCATGGCCAACTCCTTATGCCTCCCCTCAGTAATCAGCAGTATCAACTGCTGTCCATGTTGGCCGAACAGCCGGGCAAAGTTTACAGCCGGATTGAAGTGATTGAAGCCGCCTGGCCCGGTGAGGCCGCCGAGGGTGTCAGCGACGATGCCATTGATGCCCTGGTGCGTCGCCTGCGCCAGCGACTGGCAGAGATTGACCCGGAGTATAATTTCATTGTCACTGTCCGGGGGTACGGGTTCAGACTGGACGACGGTACAGCCTAACGTAACACCATAAACAGCAGGTAACCATTCAAGAGAAACCGGGTTTTTCCGCTATTTAAAAAATTCGTTGCCTGAGATACAAGACCGTGGGCAAATGCAACAAAAAACCCGGTTTCTGATACCCTCTTCAACGCCTACACAGTAGACAGAATAAGGAACTCTATTGTATAATGGTGGGGCTATGATGGGCGGTGCAGCCGTATGCGCCGTCCGTAAAACCATAAAACACTATTAAATAAGGGAGGTTAATATGAGTGCTAAAAAAATCTTAATGCTCGTTGGGGACTATGTGGAGGATTATGAGGTGATGGTCCCCTTTCAGACGCTGCTGGCAGTAGGTCATGAAGTCTACGCTGTCTGTCCAGATAAAAAGGCCGGTGATGCCGTCCGAACGGCGATCCATGACTTTGAGGGCGACCAGACCTACAGCGAAAAGCGAGGCCACAACTTTAGCCTAAATGCCACCTTTGACGAGGTGAAACCGGAAGAATATGACGCCCTGGTTATCCCCGGTGGGCGAGCGCCGGAATATATCCGCCTGAACGCGGATGTACTGAAAATCGTGCGTCACTTCGCCGAGGCAGACAAGCCTATTGCCGCCATCTGTCACGGAGCCCAGGTCCTGGCCGCAGCCGATGTCCTTGAAGGGAAACAGTGCTCTGCCTATCCTGCCGTTGGTCCAGATGTAACTCGGGCCAAAGGTGAGTATGTAGATATCCCGGTGAACAAAGCCCACGTGGACGGCAAGCTGGTCACCGCCCCGGCCTGGCCGGCTCACCCCGACTGGTTGGCCAAGTTTTTACAGGTACTGGGGACAAAGATTGAGCTGTAACTGGCTACAGTCCTCGTTACTGAAACAGTAACAACCACTGTAAAATGAGCGGGGTGAACTGAGCAACTGATTGTCGATAACCCGCAATCGGCAAATCTAAAGATGGCCGGTGGATAGGCTTATTCACCGGCCATCATTTTTCAGTGAATAGTACACTGCAAGCTAAGTTCTGCAAGGTTAAAACCGGACGGCATGGGGATGCCGCCCTACCCATAAAAATTTACTTGACAAGGTAATAGTTACCGGAACTTTTTAAAGAGAAGGCATAAATGGAGTATAATCACCCTATGAAAAAACTGTTTCCACGATACACATTCATAGTTGCAATTTTGCTGGCTTTTGTGATCAGTGGCTGTGGAGCCAGTTCATCTCCCACGGTGGCGCCTGTGGCTCCCGCAGCCACATCTGTAGTACAGGAAGGAGGTCAAACTATGGCTTTTGAACTAACAAGTTCTGCCTTTGCCCAGGGTAAAGGGATTCCGGTCAAATATACCTGTGATGGTCAGGACATCTCTCCCCCGTTACAATGGAGCGAGCCACCCGAGGGAACCCAGAGTTTTGCCCTCATCGTCGACGACCCCGACGCGCCGGTGGGTACCTGGGTGCACTGGGTGCTTTTTAACATACCGGCTGAAATTCGGGATTTGCCAGAACAGACCAGTCCACCCGCTGACAGCCGGGACGGTCAGAACAGTTGGGGGCGAACGGGGTATGGCGGCCCCTGTCCACCCGGTGGTACGCATCGCTATTTCTTTAAACTTTACGCCCTGGATACCAGGCTTAACCTGGCCACTGGCGCCAGCAAGGAGGAATTGCTTCAGGCGATGGAGGGTCATGTCCTGGCTCAGGCCGAGGTGATGGGCACATACACCAGGCAATAATAATGATAGAGCGCTCGAAACGATGGCCACTCTTTTTTTTGAGCGTTACGGTTGTGGCCATTACGCTGCTGTCGGCTGGTCTGTCCGGGTTAGAACTGCTTCCTGGCCGTTCCTTTCCGGTAGGGATTTTGAGTAATGCCCGGGGAACCGACTCGTCAAGCCAGTTGTTGCCGGGGCTGCTGGCCCTCTCGATAGATTTGTGGGTAATGTTAGCCATTCTGGCTGTTTTGTTCATTCTGCTCCTGTGGATTATCGTCTTCATCATCCGGCCAAAAGCCCGCAAACATATGCTCACCAGAATGATTAGCTATTTACTGCTGCTCTTGATCATTTCTGGATTGATTGACGCCTTCCGACGCCAGCTAGACAAGGCTGGTGAGACGAACGAGACAGATAGTTCGTTCGCCTCAGGCCCATTGGAGGCGGTCGCCACTGAGGCGGTACCGGTACCTCCGGCGTTTATTATCGATCCACCCCAGTGGCTCGTCGTGACCATCACCTTAATCCTCATCGCCCTGTTTTTGATCGTAGCCTGGTTTCTCTGGCGGCATCGTCCCCGCAAACGAACCAGTCCTGTAGAGTTACTGGCTCAGGAAGCGCAACAAGCCATAGAAGCCTTACAGGCCAGCAGCGATTTAAAAAACACGGTGATGCGTTGTTATCTGGAGATGAGCCGGGTTTTGAGGGAGCAGCAGGGTATCCAACGTCAAAAGGCCATGACCCCCAGGGAGTTTGAAAATCATCTAAGCGAAATTGGTCTGCGCAATGAGCATATCCGGCGATTGACGCGGCTTTTTGAAGCAGTCCGTTACGGAGCGAACCTGCCCGGCGAGCGAGAAGAACGGGAAGCCGTGGCCTGCCTGACGGCCATTGTCCAGGCTTATGGCCGGTCGTCATGAGAAACCGTTTGCTTCCGCTGGGTCTCATCCTGCTGCTGGCCGGCTTGCTGACGCCGGTTTTGCAGAATTTTATCGGGGAAACCATTGTCGGTCCGCTGCTGTATCTGCTCTGGGTCGGGCGTCTTATTTTCGCCAGCATCCCCCAAGTCGTTATTTGGGGGTTATTTTTCATCATCGCTCTGCTCATTGCCGGCAGAAGTCTGTACCAGAAACAGCCGCCCTTGCGAAGAATCCGTCGTCCGCCCCCCCCTGATCAGGGGCGAATCGAGCGCTGGGCAAAATTGATCCATCAAGCCGATCAAGAAAACTACTACCGGTGGCAACTGGCGCAGCACCTACGAAAATTAACGCTGGAAGCAGTGGCCCACGAGGAACGGCTCACCGCCAAACAAGTTCAACAGCACCTGGCAGACAACAAGCTGAACCTTCCGCCAGATATTCAAGCCTATTTTCAGGCCAGTACGATCTCTTTCACCCACTTTTCAGAACCTACGCGTCGTCCCTGGTCGAGAACCACCACCTCGCCCCTCGACCTCGACCCGGAACGAGTGGTACGGTTTTTGGAGGACAAATTTCGTTAATATGACTACTACACTCATTGACGTCGCCAGCCTGGGCAGCCGCGTTATCCAGGAAGTTGAACGGGCCGTGGTCGGTAAGCGACCGCTCTTGGAAGAAATCATGGCCGCCATCCTGGCCGGCGGTCACATCCTTTTAGAAGATTACCCAGGACTGGCCAAGACTCTGATTGCGAAAAGTTTTTCAGTGGCTCTGGGGTTGGATTTCAAACGCATTCAATTCACACCCGATTTGCTACCCAGCGACATCACCGGCAGTTACATCTACGATCGCTCCCAGAACCGTTTTGAGCTACGCCAGGGACCTGTTTTTGCTAACATCATTCTGGCCGACGAGATCAATCGAGCCTCACCTAAAACACAATCAGCCCTGCTGGAAGCCATGCAGGAGTATCAGGTCACCCTTGAAGGGGAAACCATGGCTCTGCCGGAACCTTTTATGGTCATTGCCACTCAGAACCCCATCGAGTATGAGGGCACCTTTCCCCTACCCGAAGCTCAGCTCGATCGATTTCTGATGAAGCTTTCAATTGGCTACCCCAGCCCGGAGGAGGAGCAAGAGATCTTAAGACGTCGGCAGGAGCGCCATCGTGATGATTTCGAGTTGGAGCGCGTCACCGACGCGACAGAACTGCTCCAGATGCGCCAGCGTATCGAAGAAATTTACGTCCATCCCGACCTTGAACGATACATGGTAGACCTGGTCGGCGCTACCCGCCGGGACAAACGGGTCGCCGTCGGGGCCAGTCCCCGGGGATCTCTGGCTTTGCTGAAATTGATCCGGGCTCAGGCTGCCCTGGAAGGACGCGATTATGTCCTACCCGACGACGTGAAGCGATTCGCCGAGCCAGCCCTGGTCCACCGGCTTATTTTAGAACCCGGCCTGTGGATGAAGCCATACGCCGCCAGCGAGATCATTGCGGCGATTGTCCAGGCCACAGCAGTGCCGGTTATAGATGAGCAAAATAGCAAGGGAGCAGAGTAGCAAAGTAGCAATGACAAAACTCTTCCTGCTAGGCTTTTTGGTTTATGGGTTGATCTTTGCCAGCCTGGCCACGTTGAACGGGGGGCTGCTGGCGCTGACTATTCCCCTGCTTATCTACCTGGGGGCAGGTTTCCTGCGTCAGCCGGAAACGCTCCGGCTTAAGGTCAGCCGCAGTCTGAGTACTGATCACGTTTTTCCGGGTGAGCCGGTTACCGTTAAGCTAACCCTTACCAACGAGGGGACCTGGCTGGATGAGGTATTGCTGGAAGACCTGCTGCCCAACTCGCTTATCCAGGTCGATGGACAGGTCAGCGTGATGACTTCACTTCCACCTGGCGGGACGGTCCAATTGGTCTACAGGGTGCAGGGAAAACGGGGTATTTACCATTTTTCCGCAGTCCGGGTTACGGCAGGGGGGCACCTCAGTCTTTTCAAAAAACGGACCAGACTGCCAGCACCGGGCCAGTTTCTGGTTCTACCCGAGGTGGTCCGGCTGCAGCGGGTGGAGATTCGTCCCCGGCAGACACGCGTCTATTCCGGGGTTATCCCTGCCCGACAAGGGGGACCAGGGGTGGAGTTTTTCGGCGTGCGAGAATACCAGCCGGGAGACCCATTGCGCTGGATCAACAGCCGGGCCAGCGCTCGCCATGCTCAGACGACCTTTATCAACGAGTTCGAACAGGAGCGCGTGGCCGACGTGGGGCTGATCCTGGACGCTCGCCAGCAGAGTGACGTGCCTTCATCTGAAGGGTCGCTCTTCGAGTACTCCATTCAAGCTACCACTGCCCTGGCCGATGCGTTTCTAAACGCCGGTAACCGGGTAGGGTTGTTTATTTATGGGCGTGCATTGAATTGGACATTTCCCGGCTACGGCAAAATCCAACGAGAGCGCATTCTGTGGGCGCTGGCCCAGGCCAAACCGGGCGCGGGGCACGTCTTTGAGAAGCTGGAACACCTGCCGACCCGTCTTTTTCCGGCCCGCTCGCAGCTTGTCTTGGTTAGCCCGTTACTGCCGCATGACCCGGACGAGTTAATTAAACTGCGGGCACGTGGCTATCGGCTCCTGGTCGTCAGCCCTGATCCAATCGCCTTCGAACAAAAGGAGAGAAGCAAGGAGAGAGAGATTGTACTGGCTACCCGTATAGCCCGCTTGGAGCGAAAAGTTTTGCTGGGTAAACTCAGACAGGCCGATATTCGGGTGCTGGATTGGCCGGTGGAGACACCTTTTCCCCAAGCGGCCCATGCGGCTCTCAGTCGTTTTCAACGCTTATGAAAAATCCTGCTTCCATCAGCATTGGCCTGGCCACCTCGAGCCTGGCCCTTGGTTACGCCTTGAGCTCCCGCTGGATTTGGGCCATCGTTATCGTAGGCCTGGGACTATGCTGGCTGGCCGGACAACAGCGTGCCGGGAGTTGGCTGACCGGCCTGGGCTTGATCGCCTGCGTGACCGCAGCCGCTTTCGGGGTCTGGTGGGGCCTGTCTACCGGCTGGATGCTCTTCAGTACTGTGGCCGCGCTGGCCGCCTGGGACCTGGACCATTTCGCCCGGCGGATACAACCGGCAGCCCAAATGGAAGGAGAGACCAGGCTAAAACGAGCCCATTTCCAGAGACTGTCAATCGTCGTTGGTTTGGGTTTACTGCTGGGGAGCGTCGCCCTGAGCCTTCAGGTTGAACTTAATCTGGCCGGAGCCATCCTGTTGGGTCTACTGGTCATCATTGGTTTTAGTCGAGTGATCGGCTTTCTTAAAGACAGAGGCAACTAATTACAATGCGCGAAAAAAACATTATTCAACGTACCCAGGGCAATCCGGCTACAGTTCAATCATTAATAACCGACCTGTCTGCCCTGGGCGTTACCCCTGGGATGACCCTCCTGGTTCACTCTTCTCTGAGTGCCCTGGGGTGGGTGTGTGGCGGACCGATGGCGGTGATTCTCGCGCTTGAAAGGGCGCTCGGGCCGCAGGGAACGCTGGTGATGCCCACCCATTCGGGTGATCTTTCAGACCCGGCTAGCTGGCAGAATCCCCCTGTTCCCGAAGCGTGGTGGGAGATCATCCGGCAGACAATGCCAGCCTACGATCCCGACCTGACGCCGACGCGGGGCATGGGCATTATTCCCGAGTGTTTCCGAAAACAGAAGGGAACGCTTCGCAGTTTGCACCCTCAGTTCTCCTTTGCTGCCTGGGGCGCACACGCCGTAACCATCACTGAAGGTCATTCTCTGGACTTCGGCCTGGGTGAAGCTTCCCCATTAGCCAGACTCTACGATCTTGATGGCTGGGTTCTCCTGCTCGGTACCGGGCACAACAGTAATACTTCCCTACACCTGGCGGAATATCGGGCTGAATATCCTGGTAAAAAATTGATAAAAAGCCAGGCCCCAATGATCGTTGCAGGCGACCGAAAGTGGTTAGCGTTTCAGGACATCGAGCTAGATGAGTCGGATTTCGAAACGATAGGTGACTATTTTGCCCAAGAAACGGAGTGGGTGCATTACGGCCACGTTGCCTGTGCCACAGTCCTCCTCATGCCGCAACGACAACTGGTCGACTATGCTGTCCAATGGATAAAGCGAAACAGAGGCTAACTACTCAGCTAAGGTCCAATTTTATATTCGGCTAAGCTTTATCTCTTCTAACGCTTCCAGATGATCCTGTAAACGATATACGTGTTCATCCACTTCGGCCGACAGGTGACTGTAATCAGCGATGTGACTGGCAGATTGACCGGTGAGGAGTTGAGAATAAATGGTGCCCAGGGCGGAGAGGGTACACTCGATCTGAATCTCGGCTCGCTTGACCACGTTGCCTAATTGCTCCAGAGAGGCCAGTTGTTTTTGGCGGTTGAGCAAAGTTCGCTCCAGGGCTATGCGGTTGGCTTCGTTGGTTTCGCCGGCCAATCGTACTTCCAACTCCCGAATCAATTTCGGTAGCGACGCCAAATCCTGGCGAATCAGCGGATCTCGTTGAAAAGAGTCAATACGCCAGGCCAAATCCTGAACAGCCTCCAACCACTCGTCAATTTGAGCGGCTAAATGTTGCAGGTGCGCCCGGCCATTCTCGCCGGGCATTGTTTTAATCAGGTCATCAATGCGTGTTTTGTACAGTAGGGCCTTATTTAGATGAAGTTGGGTCGTTTTATTGGCCAGCGACCAGGGGGTCTGGTTGGCGGGTCGCCCTAGCGACGGGGGGCCAGCGTGACCACGTCTGGCAGTGGCCAGACGCTTTGCATTTGTCTCCGGCCCTTTTTTAGCCAGCACAATACCAAACAGGAAATGTAAGGCCAACCCGGCTCCCCAGACCAAGGCCGGGTAGAGAAACCACAAGACAGCGATCGAAGTGACGATGTTAATTCCGGCCAGTATACTAATAATGATGATATATACGCCCAGGTGCCTTAAAAACTTACGCCACTTTGGCTTCAGCCAGGCCACCGGTATCCTAAATAGAAGATGGAGGGCTACCCCAGCTCCCCAGATTAAAGCCGGATAGACAAACCACAAAACCTCCGTCGATGTGAGAAGGTTAATTCCGGCTAACATACCGATCAAAATAACGTATGTACCTAAATGGGCCAGAACACCACGCATGCTTCTGCTCGAGTGTTTCATTATTTATCTGGTCACCCTCCCTGCCTGCGCCACGAATTCATAGTCAAGTTTCCTAATTCATTATACGAAGCAGCATATAAAAAGTTGCACGACGGGGCAAGATTTGCCAGTCATAACGTTCACTCTATAATACCGGCTGGGCAAAAGGGAGGTCTGCTAAATAAAAAACTGGACACCGCCAGAGGATTGGCTCAAAATTACCACCATTGACGCTCACACCGGCGGAGAACCATTTCGAGTGATTACGGGTGGCTTTTCCGAATTGCCAGGCGAAACTATTTTGGCCCGGCGTCGCTACGCGAAAGAACATCTGGACCATCTGCGAACCGCCCTGATGTGGGAGCCACGCGGCCACGCCGATATGTACGGCTGCCTTGTCACCCCGCCGGTCACTCCAGAAGCAGATATCGGCGTGCTGTTCATGCACAACGAAGGTTACAGCACGATGTGCGGTCACGGTATTATCGGTATAGCCAAGGTAACCCTGGAAACCGGCCTATTACCGATGACTGCCCCCGAAACCACCCTCAAAATCGACACCCCGGCCGGGCTGGTCACAGCCCACGCCCGCGTAACCGCAGGCCGGGTGCAGAGCGTCTATTTTCACAACGTACCCTCTTTTGTGGTGGCCCTGGATGAAACGGTTGACGTACCCGGCCTGGGCCAGGTGCATTACGACCTTGCTTTTGGGGGAGCATTTTATGCTTACGTTCAGGCTGAGGAGGTCGGCCTGAGCTGTACCCCGGAGAACTTTCGGCCCCTCATCGAAAAGGGGATGGCTATCAAGCGAGCGGTTATGGCCAGCCGTCCCATTCCCCATCCTTTTGAAGACGATCTCAGCTTTCTCTACGGTACGATTTTCATCGGGCCGCCGCTGGCAGAAGGAGCTCACAGTCGCAACGTCTGTATCTTTGCCGAGGGGGAGGTGGACCGCTGCCCGACCGGTACGGGCGTCAGCGGCCGCCTGGCCATTTATCATGCCCGGGGTGAAATTGGTCTCAACCAGCCCATCGTCGTCGAAAGTATTATTGGCAGCCGCTTCACCGGGCGTATCGTCGAAACCACCACCTTTGGTTCCTACCCGGCCATTATTCCCGAGGTAGAAGGTACCGCCTACATCACCGGCCGCCACGAATTTTTGATCGACCCCACCGACCCCCTGCGGGATGGATTTATCCTCCGCTAAAAAAGTTCCCCCCTCACACCTCAATCACCACCTTAACCACCCGGTCTTCATAGGCCGTGTTGAGGGCAAAAGCCTCTGGTGTCTTTTCCAGAGGAAAACGGTGGCTGATCATACCTGACAAGTCTACAGCGCCGCTCTCGACCAGGCGGATAGAGCGGGGGTAAGTATGCTTCATGCGCCGGGCCAGGCGGATGGTCAAACCTTTGCGGCGGACGGTGGAATGTTTAAACTCCAGCCGGTCATCTTCAGAGATACCCACGATCACCAGCCGGCCGCCTAAACGGACCATCTCGGCAGCCTGCTGGACGGAGTGGTCGGCCCAGGCCGCCTCAATGGCCACGTCTACCCCTTTACCACCGGTGGCCTCCCGCACCACCTGCACCGGATCGACTTCGTCACAGTTGATGGGAATACCCCCATACCGCTCGGCCAGTTCCAGCCGCCAGGGGAATTTATCGCTGATGAAGATAGGTCTGGCCCCGGACAGCTTGACCAGTTGTAAAATGGTCAAGCCAATGGCTCCGGCCCCCAAAATAGCCACGCTATTGGCCACCTGGACCCGGGCCAGGTCCACGGCGTGGACGGCAATGCCCAGCGGTTCCAGCAAGGCCGCGCTGGCATCGTCTATGGAGTCAGACACAGGGAAGCAGCTATGGGCCGGCATGTGCATCCACTGGCACAGGCTGCCGTGGTCGGGATAAGAACCACAAAAATGCAGATGATGGCAGAGGTTGGGATGTCCCTGCTCACACATCTCACACCGCCAGCAAGGTTGGGCCGGGTCAACCGCTACCCGCATACCGGCTGATAGGGACTGAAAGTTGCCGTCCAGGGCGTCCGGTCCAACCCCCTCCACCACCCCGGCAAACTCGTGTCCCAGAATCAGGGGACTTTGGATACCAACATCGCCAATACGGGCGTCTTTGTAGGAGTGCAGGTCACTGCCACAGATGCAGGTCACTGTCACCCGCAGTAATACTTGTCCCGGTCCCGGTGGGCCTGGATGGGGAATCTGTTCGACTCGCAGGTCAGAGGGGCCGTGTAGGCGCACGGCCGTCATTGTTGAGTGATTAGAGCTATCAGCCATTAGCGTTCAGCCTCCAACTTCTGGATAAAGCATATTAGTCCTCTCATCACCTCAGTCACCTCATCAATAAAATAAATATTGTTACCGCCAGCCATCAACCGTCCTACCTGGCCGCTATAGTTTCAGGATTTTGGATCTAGGGTCGGAGTCGAGGCTTCAGCCGGTCAGGGTCGGGCCAAAACCGGCAAAAGCCTCGACTCCGCTCAAAAACACACAGTGCTGTGCATTGTCTGAATGTCTATAACAGTTAACGGCTGATGGCTAACGGCTACTCATCAAAGCGATACCAGCCTCCATTGTCGATAAAAACCCAATATTTGGCGTCAAGAGGGACATGTAAGATAGCCCCTCCCTGGAAGGGTTGCACCTCACAAGGGGGATAGATGGGACCGCCCACTTCTTCATCACGGGCCTGGCCAATATCGGCTCGCAGGTCGGGATAGATACACCACAGCATGCCAAAACCTCGTCTGGGACCTAAAGGCGCTTTGGCCTGGGCTTCGCTACACCAATATTCGGGACTGCCGGGCCAGGTATCGGTAAACTTGTATGATTTATGACCTTGATTTTCAGCCGGATCAGGTATGACGGCAGCCCAAACCGGATCGGGATCCTGGGGACTATCAAACCAAACCAGGTAACCCCGCTCAAAATATTGGCGAGCGCACAGCCGATCACCGACCGGGTTGGCGATGGTGGGATAGCCTAAATCACCATTACCCCCATTGAGGGCAGTCCAGATGTCGGCAAAACGGCCGGTCGGGCGCAAGCCGGTATCCGGCCAACTAGGGCTGGTGGGTGAAGGGGTGAAGGTTGGCGTTGAGATGGGAGTTGGGGTTGAGGTAGGGGGAAGGGTGTCTCCCGATGACGGGGGAGTGAGGGTGGCGCATTGGGTGCCACATCCGCCAGGGCAATCACCCGGGCAGTAGTATACCTCGTCATCACGGCAGGCTGGTGGTGTACAGACAACGACCGGGGTATTAGTAACCACTGGAGGGGAGGGAGTATTGGTTGGCAGTAAGGGGGTAGCCGTTGGAGGCAGTGATGGTGGTGTATTTGTGGCGGGGGAAACCTCAGTAGCCGTTGCCAGCAGGCCAACAATTAATGTTGGCGTAGGGGCAAGGCTTTCTCCACGATTCATAAAATAAAACAGTCCGGCCAAAACACACAACCCGGCCACAATCAGCCCAGCCAAACCGGCTATAATTGGTAACCAAGGTATGCCCCGCTGTTGGGCAGTATAGAGTGTCTTGAAAAAAAGGTTTAGTATGGGCTGTGAGCGAAGGCTCTCGTTGCACATTAACATAAAGTTATAAACATCATCGACTATTTCTCATTACCACGGCGATATTTCGGACGGATGTT
>DAOUMU010000111.1:0-17026 GCA_034409055.1 Anaerolineae bacterium | reverse complement strand
AACATCCGTCCGAAATATCGCCGTGGTAATGAGAAATAGTCGATGATGTTTATAACTTTATGTTAATGTGCAACGAGAGCCTTCGCTCACAGCCCATACTAAACCTTTTTTTCAAGACACTCTATAGCCAGACCTGACAGGTTTTAGAGGTTATTTTCACAGCAAAATCATTTGCAATCGTCACAACACCCTGGCAAACAGAGTCATTTTGGAAACCTGTCAGGTCTTTTTACCCGAATTACGTCTAATCGGCTCAGAATCAAACCAAATTCTAACATAGTTCTGGTATAATATTAATAGTTATAAGGTAATGTCTAAAATAGATTTATCAGACTGGCAGGCAGTTTAACCCCCATTTTTAGGGGTTTTCAATCTCTTGATTTTGGGGTAATCTTTTTAATAACACATATTTTATCTATTTCCGTTACCCTTGTTGTTGTTAGGACAACAGAAAGGTAGAAGTCAATGGCCACCCGTATTCTTGTCATTGACGATGAGCCGAGTTGGTTAGATTTTACCCGGAACAACCTGGGGATGACATTCGATGTAGACCTGGCCCTCGATCTAAAAACGGCCCTGGTCAAGTTAAAAAAGAACGGCTACGATCTGATTATTGCCAGTGCGCACCGGTTCGATGTTTTGAGGACAATCAATGAACAGTATCCAGGCAAACGGGTTGTCGTGGCCACCGGGCAACCAACGACCCGCGAAGCCATTAACGCCTATCGCCTGGGTGTGTTTGATTACTTCGCCAAAGATTTTCGGCCTGAAGAGATATCTAACAAGATCTTTGAGGCGATTCGCAAACCGGTTAGAGCCCTGGCCTAATTTATAAGCCGCCTCGTTGGGCCATTAACTCCACTTTGACCCACTTTGACACTCCGGGTCACCCTCGCTGGTGATCAAATAAACCTTGATTGCCGCTTTTCCTTCTCACAAAATACAGCTCCCCTTGCCCTGGTTTCTTTTAGCATGTTCGTCACGACTATCGTAGCCGAATAATATCGTCCCGAGCAAAGATAGGACCAACGTTCAGGTTTAAAGCCGGCTCGGCGTAGAGCGTGGGCGGCACGCTGATGTCGGCCAGGTAAAGCTCGCCCACCTGCTCGGCTACGCCTGGGGTCAGCAGGCCCGCTTTGGGTAGGGCCAGGGTCATCGTGGCGGTGGCCCGGATGGCCGGATCAAAGACGGTGCCGGTGGTCGTATCCAGGCCGGAAGAGGCATCGAGAGCCAGAATGGGCGCGCTTTAACCTTCGTAGAGTTTGGTGTCCGGCCTGAAAGCAGCCCAGGCGAACCAGAAGTGGGTGTGGCTCAAAATAGGCTCAAGTTGGGCCCCCTCTAACTCGCCGCTGATGGCCCGGCCAAAGACATCCCATTCGCTGCCGGTTTCGCTGTCGGTAATGATCCCATCGTCGTAACTAAAGGTGAGCATTTGTCCGTCAACCTCAAGGATAAACATACCCGCCGAACCGACTTCTTTAGAGGCTTCAATCACGCTCTGATCCAGAGCCGATACCTGGCCCGGTTCGTAGAAGATGACCACGTCTCGGTCGTCAATCGTATCTTCAATCACTCCCTTCTCGGCAATCAGGGACAAGGGGTAAGCCACGGCCGTGTCACCGGCAAAGTAACCCAGGACCCGTTCGGTGGCCTGCAGGCGAGAGTCAGGCGTACCCAAGAAGAGGAAAGGCTGGGTCGACGAGTCATAACCGGTGTAAGGATTGAGGCCATAATTGCGGCCGTTATTGGATAGCACCTGGCCGTTGGGATAGGCATCCTTAAAATCTTTCCAGGCTACCATTTGGGCCGGAAGCATTTCCAGTTGGGTGCCGGTCATCTCTCCGACAATGGCCTCGCCGGTAAATTGTTGCCACCAGGAGAGAGTTTTGTTGTCCCACATAATCAAGTCACTGTTGCGCAGGTTGCCGGAAACACCAAAGCGCAAGACCTGGTCATCAACTTCACGCTTGAAGACGATGCCGGCGTTGCACAAGGGACAGAAGGTCACGGCTACCGGAATACCGGCAATCTCGTCGTTGGCAATCTCGTGGCGGGTCAGGATGGCCAGCGGATAGGCTTTGGCCTCGTCGCCGACGGCCAGGGCAATGACCGGCTGCACGTCGGCCAGCCAGGCGTCACCCTGAGCGATAGAGTCAAAATTGGGATTGTCAATCGGGGGGATACCATCGGGCGGAGGACCGCCGGAGATGATTTCGCTATAATCGACGCTGTGCTGGCAGAAGTTGGTGGCCAGATCACTGTCCGGGTCTACCAAATCTGAACCGACAAAGCGGGCAATCCGCTCGGCGTTCCATACCTCGTGAGGAAATCTAACCCGCTCGACTCCGGCAAAAGGGTCATCACAATTTGCCGGGTGATCGCCAGCACCGGCTAGCGCTTCTTGTTCCGCTGTGACTTCTTCCGTTGTTTCCTGCTGGGCAACATTATCAGTCTCTGCCACCGCTTCCTCACTCTCTTCCACTGCGACGTCTTCTGCTGTTTCTTCAGCATCTTCAGTCACGGCCTCTTCAGGATTCTCAGCCACTGCTTCTTCAGTGTCTTCGATCACTGTTTCTGCGGTGTCCTCGACCACTGTTTCTTCAACATTCTCGGCTACTGTTTCTGCAGTGTTCTCGGTTACCGTTTCTTCAGTGTCTTCCACCACAGACTCCTGGGCTGTTTCTACGGCATTTTCCTCTGCAGCCGCCTGGGCTGCATTTTGAGCGGCCTGGTTACTGTCCGTATTGGCCCCGGACTGGAGCGTGGTACCACACTGGGCCGCAACCACAGCCAGGGTCAACATGATTAACCCAATCCATATCAAACGTTTCACGATGTTACTCCTTATAAGAAATTAAATTTTCTGATTGTCATTTTAGAGGCTGTTCAACGGGCTTTCTGTAGGCTGCCATACAATTAGGGCTGGTATGGTTGTATACTTGACAATAACTGGCTATAATGAATCCAAGCTAATGAAAGTCGAGGTGTCAACATGAATTATCCATTACAGATGAACTTTAAGATTTTAGCCATTGCCCCGCAAATTTTTATACGAGATGCCACCGGGGTGGAGGTGATGTATGTCAAACAAAAACTATTCAAGCTAAAAGAGGCGATCAACATCTTCTCCGACCAATCCCAAACCAGGCAGCTTTACACCATTAACGCTGAACGGATCATAGACTTTTCGGCCCGCTACAACTTTAGCGATTGGCAAGGCCGGAACTTGGGCGCGGTTAAACGCCGGGGGATGCGCTCCCTGTGGAAGGCCAGTTACGATGTCCTGGAAGGGGACACGATTAAGTTCCATATCCAGGAAGAGAATGCGTTTATCAAATTGATGGATGGTTGTTTTGGGGAGATACCTGTGGTGGGGATGTTTTCGGGTTACGTTTTCAACCCCTCCTATCTGGTGACTCGTCCGGGCCTCTCCGGTGAGCCAGGACCGGCGGTGATGCGTCTGGCCAAGCAGCCCGCTTTTCTGGAGAGTAGCTTTACCATTGAGCAAATTGATCCCAGCTTAAATGAAACTGAAGAGAAACAGATTTTGCTCAGTTTGATGATGATGGTGCTGCTGGAACGGAGTCGGGGGTAAGCCCCGAGCTGAAGCTCAGGGCTGATAGCTAAAGTCTGCTCATGAAAGTTAAAAAATTAATTGGGGTAGGCCGGGCATCCCCATGCCTGGCTTGTGAAGGTTAAAAATAATTGGGGTAGGCCGGGCATCCCTATGCCCGGCTTGTGAAGGTTAAAAGATAATTGGAGTAGGCCGGGCATCCCCATGCCCGGCCATCTATTCCTCGATTATTTTTCTAAGTTCCATAAGCAGACTGACTTTGCTCTAAAATGGTGTTTTGAGTATATCATTTCAATAATTCGGGGTTGGGTAGGGACGAGGCAACTCGGAGAGCAGGTTATTTGCTCCGAGACTCTCAATCCGAGTTGCCTCGCCTCTACTTTTCGAGAAGACACTTTTGAGTTGGCTCTATTTTGCTGCTACGGCTGGGGCAGGGTTAAATCATAATCGCTGTAATAATCTCTCTCCAGCACCTGACCTTCAGCCAGGTTAAATGTGCCTACTTTGGTGGCCAGCCAGTGGCCGGTTGGCGTATGAACGATATGTTGATAAGAGCCGGGCGCCAGTAGAAACTCATGCCGGTGGTCGGGCGGCACTAAGACAGAAGCAGGGGCCGGACCGGTCAGATCAACAACCAAGTCATAGCCGGTGGGGTTGTAAAAAATAAACAGGCCCTGTCCGGCGGGAATAACATGAGCCGGTTTGGGTGAGGCTGGGGTTGGCGCCGGTGGCCTGGGGGTGAGGGTGGTGGTGGCTGTCGCTGATATCACCTCCGACCGGAGGGTGGCGGTGGACAACAACGTATCAGACAACGAGGCAAATGTCCGGCTGCGAATGAGGGGGGGAATGACTGCTTCGGCCTGTAAAGGAGCAGTGGCCGGGGGCGTGGTTTGCCGATTGCGACCATAGCCTGGCTCGCTTGCCTCCTGGTAGCTGTCCAGGTCTGATGGGGTAGAGACGACCGGAGCAATCCGGCTCTGGGTAGGCGATTGGCCTCTCGGGGCATGCTTAAGACCGAGCTCATATCCGGCCCAGACAGATAAGATGGTGATAAACAACACCATCACCAACCCACTACAAAAGTAAACCACCGTTTTAGCTGTTAGCCATTGGCGTTGTCCGCTATCGAACAGCGGTGAAAAGTCCCCGGCCTTGAACGCCTGCTGGCCCCGGCAGGCAACCGACAGGGCCCGGACAAATTCTGCCCCGGTACTGTAGCGTAATTCGACCCCTTTAGCCAGCATGCGCCCAATGATCTCACTGACGGCAATGGAGATGCCGGGATTGACCCGGTGCAAAGGGCGGGGTTGCTTATAAGCCTGCGCGTGCAAAACCATTGAGGACGGGCCGGTGAAGGGGGGCTGCTTGGCCAGCATCTGATAGCACAGGATACCGAGCGCGTAAAGATCGGCGGGCCGGCTGGGGCCTTGACCGTGGGCTCGCTCAGGGGCCAAGATTTCAGGAGAACTGAGCGCGTAGCTCTGTTGAGCCAGATTGGTCCCCAAGATGGCCTGGGTTTGGCCAAAGTTAGCCATCAGGACGTGATCATTTGGGCCGAGATAAACCTGGTGGGCGGACAGGTCACCGTGGGGGATGCCTTTTTGGTGGGCGTAATCCAGGGCCGAGGCAATTTGCCCGGCGATGAACTGCATGCGCTGCGGGGAGAAGGGGCCTTCGGCTGCAATCACCTGGGTTAACGAGCGGGCCTCGACGAAATCCTGAACAACATACAGCCAGTCTCCCTCTTGCTCAGCTTCGTAGGTGCGGAGAATGTTGGGATGCTCCAGTTGAGCCGTTTGGCTAGCCAAATTTTGAAACCGCCGGACAAAAAACTCATCGGTGGCCAACAGGGGGCTGACTACCTTAATGACCACAGCGGCCCCGTCTGATTTGCGGTAACCCCGGTAGAGGGTAAACCACTCATCTTGGCTAAGTTCTGCTTCGAGGGTATACTTTTCCAGTTGGGTGTCTACAACGATTGCCATAGGGCTGCTTCGCCTCGCCGCCGGCCGGGTTTCTCTACTGCTTACGTCACCCGGCCACTTTTCCTTCAGCGAGTCAGCAACCAAGTATGGTAGAACAAGTTGCTAACTTGTTCTACGGGGAGAGGCAATTTGGCAAATTGCCCTACAAACACGCCCAAGTCAAAAGCGTTCTACCGAATGGCCTTGACCAACTTGGGAATCAGAAACCAACGCAGGGTGGCATAGCCCGGCCCCAAGCCATTCCAGTTCATAATATCCGCCTCTAAACAGACCAGACCGGCGGTGGGGATGCGAATGAACCATTCCTGATACCAACCTTCTGCATGGGGAGAAAGCAAGTCGGTGACAGCTTCCTCCAACGAGGGGTTATGCCCGATCAGTAACGGACGCTCGACCGTATCAGGCAGGTGTTTCAGGGCCATAATCAGGTCCACACTACTGCCGCCGTAAAATGAGTCTTCCCATTGAATTGGTTGCTGATAGCCACAGGCCTTGGCCACTATCTTGGCCGTTTGCTTGGCTCGCCTGGCTGGAGAGGATAGAATTTTGTCGGGCACACCCTGAAAGAGGGATAGAATCTCCCCCATACGCGGGGCATCCTTGAGGCCACGTTTGGCCAGCGGGCGATCAAAATCGGCCAGACCGGGATCGCTCCAATCTGATTTACTATGACGAAGCAGCAGAATCGTTTTCATGATTTTTTCTCCTAACACAGAATCACCGGGCAGAGAGCCGGTGCCCAGTATAATCGAAATAATGGGGTTTTTCAAAAATCGAAGAAACGGACTGGATGCGTAAAATGATACCAAAACCTTACCTGCTATTTGATGCTGGCGGGACCCTCGTCTTTCCCGACCAGGCCTTTCTGGCCCAACAAGCCCAGGTCCAGGGCCTGCAGATAACGCCTGAACAGCTATTTGCCGGCGGCTGCCACCTGATCCACGACCTGGATTGTGAGATTCGGGCGCAGGGCCGGTTGCCCAATTTCTGGCCCCATGGCTATACGTATGCGCTCTTTACCAGGCTGGGGGTTGATGGGTCAAGAGCCGAGGCCATCGTTCAGGCCGCCCAGGAACGCAACCGCCAGAAAAGTCTGTGGACGTTGACCTTTCCCTGGGTGGCCGAAACGTTGTCCCACCTGGCGACGGAGGGATATCGCATGTCGATCATCTCCAACGCCGACGGTCGGGTGGCCCAAACCCTGTCTGATATGGGGTTGGCCGACTATTTTGAGCGCATCTTTGACTCGACAATCGTCGGCGTGGAGAAACCCCACCCGGCCATCTTTGAACTGGCCCTGCGGGAGCTAAACCTGCAACCGGAAGCGGCGCTTTATATTGGCGACGTGTTCTATATTGACGTGTGGGGGGCAAACCAGGTTGGCCTGGGAGCCGTTCACCTGGACCCGTTGGGGCTATACGCGGAGTGGCCCGGCATTCATCTGCCCAACATAGGTCATCTGCCGGCCTGGTTGGCTCAGTACGCTGCTGCGTCTACGAGCTTTGATCTCTTCCCGGCCAGAGCGTTTCGGCTTAGTCTGGAATGATTTGAAAGATTGGAAGGCTCGTAACAACTGCGGGGTGATTTCTGCCGAGCTGTACCAGAATAGTTTCCAGTGTAAAACGTAGGCAAGGCATCCCTATGCCTTGCCGCTCATTGGCTGGATAAGAACAACGGAAGGGAAAAAACTACAACTATTACTCCTCCCACGTAACGTTGCGGTAAATTTGACTGAGGGGTATCTCGACCTCGATTGATTCCAGCTTTAGGATATCATCCGTCTTCGTCAGGACCCGCAAGAGCCACTCCTTCTCACTCATCTGCCGAAAATACTCAACCTGAACCCGGTATTGGTCAACAAAAACATATTCCTCAAAGGTGTCCAGGGTCCAATACGCCTGAAATTTATCGCCCCGATCATAGCCCGCCGTTGATTCGGATAGGACCTCAACGATGACTTTGGGGTTGGTGATGGTATCGGTTCGATCTTCAACAAATTCAAGATCACCGCAAACAACCACCACATCGGGGTAGGTGTACAGGTCTTTTTTTTCGACCCAAAGCCGTAAATCGCTTATGAAAACTTCACACGGTTTGGATGCAAGTGTATTACTCAAGGCATTAAAGACATTGCCCGCAATCCGATTATGGTTGGCGGAAGCACCGACCATAGCCACAATTTCCCCTTGCCGGTATTCGCTTTTGTAATCTGCTTTCTCTTCAAGGGCGAAATATTCGGCGGGGGTATAAAGGTGATCTTTTTGGGCTAACATCGCCTGTTTCCTTTCATGCAAGCTATTCTCAATTTTACCCGACAATAGAGCCTGAATCAAAAAACATCAACCCGTCTTGAGTATTGACCACTTATGTACCCATAACCCTTGGCGGTCTTTGGCAAGGGTTAACATCACCGATGACGATATTGCTACCATGCGATAGGAGATGTGGCAAGGCTTTGGAGAAGCTAAGGATGAGCGGATTCGAGAGTCGGGCCTAGTTTCGATCTTTTGGTGAGACAACACTACACCGAATGGCCGAAAGCAACGAATGGCACATCCCCAATTCGTTTCTTTCCTCAATTCGTTGTAGTGCCTTCCCGCCATTCGTTGTAGTGCCCTTGACGCTGCGCCTGAGTGTCATTCGACTCTTGGCAACATCCTTTTTGGAAGGTATAATTTTCACCAAGCGCAAATCAAGGAGGTAAAGGCAATGCAACTGGAAGATTACTTTGACTTTTTGGCCCCCAATGATATTCGGATTAAGGGACATCGGATCGGTATTGAGTCGGTGTTGTACGAATATCTTTACAACGAAAAGACGCCTCAAGAGCTTTTGGCCCGTTTTCCAACGCTCAATCTGGAGAAAATATACGCCACCTTGTTGTATTACCACCACTATCAGGCTCAAGTAGATCAATACCTGGCCGATTGGCTTGAATTTGGACAACGGATGCGGGAAGAGCAAGCACGTAATCCACATCCGGGTATCTTGAGGTTGCGTAAAATTAAAGCTGAATTAAAGGCGGCCAAACAACGTGATCCCAATCTGGATGTTCCAGCCAAGATAGCTGAATTAAGCGCAAAATATGATCCTACAAATGAGCCAACTGCTGAACCCTCACCCAATGAATAAACAATTTTTGTTGGACGAAAATGTTAATCCTCGTTTGCGAAAGGCCCTAAAACGTCGTTTCCCCGAGATGGTTGTTTGGCAAGTTGGAGATGTAGGCGCACCAGCTAAAGGAACGCTTGATCCCGATATTTTGCAATGGTGTGAGGTCCACGACTTCTGCCTGGTCACAAATAACCGGGCCTCAATGCCTGTTCATTTACGGGAGCATCTTTTAGCAGGGCATCATATGCCCGGTATCTTTATTTTGAATGATGCTATGTCACTTGGCGATACGGTTGCCGAATTAGGATTGATTTGGGAAGTTTCCACTTCCGACGAGTATGTCGATTTAATCAACTTTTTGCCTGTTAGATAGAGCCACCCCTCCCCAAAATTCGCTCCATTCAGCCATTCGTTGTAGTGCACCTGGCAGCGTCCACGTGTCATACCAACGCCGGCCCCGCAGACACCCCCCTTTTCTGATGGCGACGGGGATAGCCCCATCATCCATACTGGGCGGATGTACAGCCGCTCAGGTCCGGTTACGGATGGGTATTCGTTTCAATCAGAACTGGCCTCAAGGTCAACTTGCTGTTGATTCTTAGAGGGCAAAACTTCCAAAATGATCTGTTGCACCTGTTCGGCTAGTGCCAGGGCTTCCGCGGCAGTTTTTTGATCCGGCCAAAATTCAAGATCATAGCGTACCGCCACCGCATAGTCAGTAATTTGGGTCAAATCAAGTCCGGCAAGTTCCGGTAATTTTTGGACTTCCAGGCACAGACGTTGTAACTCCTCCAAGTCGTGGGTTTTGGGAATAGGCAATTCATAAAAGGCCAGAAGTCCTTTAAGCATTTTTTCAACAGCTTGTTGGGCGTGAAAACAAACCGTATCATAAGGACCGTCACCTTCCAATAACACATTGGCCGCTGCCAGGTCGCTGTTCGATTTGGCCAGCCAACCCTGCGCAAGATCATGCTTGTCTTTCATAAAGAACAATTCCTTCGTTCAAAATGGTCGTAATAAAAGCGTTTGGTACATTGCGCCATTCAGCCGTCTCGGCGGGGGTCCATACCAAAATATCCTTGGCCAGAGCGGTGCCGATTAAAGCTCGCCGGTATTTGGCAGCTCGTTTATAGCGGGGTAAATCAGATGCTTCAATCACCAGCAAATCGTAATCGCTATCCGGTCGAGCGTCTCTACGAGCGCGGGAACCAAACAAAATTATCTTGTCAGGATTGCCAACAGAAAGGATACGCCGCACCATCTCTTCGAGTTGAGCGTCGGCAAAAATCTTGGACGGTTTGTTGATAGTTTCCATATTGAAAACCTCTTATCAAACAGTCTTCCTATGAGTATACAATAAAAACGCCGCCAGGCACAAGGCGAGAGGCGATGATGGCGGAAGTTGGGAGCATACCTCATCCCAGCCGGCTGCACTATCCTGAATTGACGAACCCACTAAATTAACTCTATAGGTATCAAGCTTATAAAGTGGGTAACTACGGCATTATCATAGCATGTCATAGGGGTATCAACCGGCTTATGAAGATTAAAATTTAAACGGGCAACGCTTGCTCAACGTGGATCGACAAATCCGCGCTCTAATACAAAAGCCCACCGAGCCGCTGGAGTCGGTGACCTTTGTTGTGAGGTGTTGGGGGGAACTACAACGAATGGCTGCAACGAATAGCGCACCCCCCCAATTCGTTCCATTCCTCAATCCGCTGTCGTCCTCCTCAGTGCCATCAGTAACCTTCAGTGCTTCAGTGATTCTATCACGCTGGTAACTCTCAGCGTCGGCGCCAACTGAACCGCTGATAACGCTGATTGGCCGCTGATTGACGCTGATTTTTGACGTATCAGCGGCCTTTATCAGCATGAATTCAGGGTGAGTAGCAGCCCATTTTCAGCGTTTTCAGTCCTATCAGCGGCCTCAGCGGTTCAATCCTCATCGGCGGCTTTCATCTCTTCTGAGAAATCCGTTTCCTTCGATACTCCCTGCGGTTGCAGGACAAGCCCTGTCTCAACCCGCTATCGTGTTGGGAAGAGACTACAACGAATGATAGCCCCCAACGAATAAGGCCGGCAACCTCAAATCCGTTCCATTCCTTAATCCGCTGTAGTCCCCCTCAGTGCCATCAGCAGCCTTCAGTGTCTCAGTGCTTCCCCTCCGCACCCATTCAGCCAAGCCCCACCACCAAGGCCTGTCAGCGCAACCGACAGCCCACCATTCGCTCCTCCGGCAACAATGTCGTAAGAATTTGGCCTGTTTTACCTCCTTTTGAGCTTGATCCTAAACCTGATCTTGAACCAGCTATTGCCTCCCGCCAGCAGGCTGCTCAACCCAAACGTCAATGGGTGGTTTTCTGCTTCGGTGTGCCCTAAATCCAGGGCTGGCAAATGTTAGAAATTTGTCAGCCAAGCAGATCGATACCTTTGGAGTGGCAAGCTGTGGACAACGACGTATTGTGCTCGAATGTAGGTCAACTACATCTTCCCCACAACTTGTTGAGCCCACCACTTCTCCCGATGACCGAAAGTACTACCACGAACTTCCGCTTGCTATCTAATAGTGATCTAACTCATTTTGAATTTGAACACCCCCATATCAGATGCATAAATCAACAATAGTTGTGTGCAATCACCTCTCAACCGGAAATCTCTATGTTAAATCTGATGTCTGAATCGGAGTAAGACTCCCTGACTGTCTTGTTGTCACATCAGAAGAGGGTGGTCATCCGCCACTACCTTTGAGCAGATGTTGTTTCCTTGATTCTGAGGGCTTAAACTCCTGAAATCAAGGGGTATCCCACAAATTCAGGAGATTGAGCCCCTGAAATCGAAGGGTAACTTTGTTGCGGTCAAGTAATGCTAGACCCCGTGATAGTTAGACAGTCAGGGAGTAAGACTACTAAATCTTGTATCCTCTCCAGGAATTTCTAATGAGCCATTGAATGTCAAGTCGTCATAGCCGCTTAGATCGACATATTCATAACTAGGTATAATGCCGATCCACTCTTTCGTTTTATCAAGAGCTTTTTCTGACCAATCTACAATTTTTTCGGCGACTTTATGAATATTCTTACCAGTTACATATTTATCAATTAATTGTTGATCGGTAAAGTCTACTACTTGGTCAATCTTAGGTGTAGCTTTATCTAGTACCCATCTTGAGACAGGGTCAGTATTGATTTTATTGTAGACTTTAGCAACAGAATTTACTGTACTTATACCTCCAGTAAATATCTTCCCTATACTCCTGAACGAAGCTGCCCCTATTTCACTGGAAATTCTTGCCCATTTTTCCGACTTATTGTAAGAGTCGTTATAATAAAACGCACCAATGTTTAGTCCTGCGTTCCAAAATTCAGGTACGGCAGTGAATAGATCACCAGCCAGTCCTACAAAATCCCCTAGCTTTCCTGTCCAATTTCTGATGTTTGCGAATGCTTTATTTTTAATAACTCCTCTTAGATTGCCCTTTGAATTCGGTAAAGTATCAAGTTTAATAGGGGGCCAGCCCTTTAGTAGATCTAGCTTCCACTCGATAAAGTTTCGATTATATCCTCGAAAGGTAGATAACCAATTAGTTAATTCAATTACTTGATTAACGCCACCAAATGCTAATCCGATAATTTCTTCCCACGTATTTCTAAATTCTGGATGTTCCCGCAATATTTGTGCGATTAAAATTTTATGTCGATTTCTAAACTGATTTTGATTATCTGTCCTATCAAATCCGTACCAATCCACCCAATTAACCGGATTCCCCCCAACATACCCATACCGATGCAACGTCCCCGGCACATCCAACCGCCCCCGGTACTTATCCGGCTGCAACCACACCCCCACCAATGGATCATACTCCCGGGCGTAGAAATGATACAACCGGGTGTATTCCTCCCATTCCTGGCCGGTGAAGGTGTAGTGGTTGTGGGGGTCGGTGAAGTTGCCGGTGTCGGCGGCACCGCCGTTCTTGTCCAGGATCAGGCCGTAGTCGGCGTAGCGGTAAGTGTGGGCGGACTGGCCGTTGTGCTTGGTCAGGGCGCTGATGCTACCCAGACCGTCGTAGTGGAAATAGGAGGCCGTGCCCTGGGGACTTTGCTGGCTCTTGAACTCGTGCATGGCCAGGATGCGGCCCAGGCCCCGGTAGTAATTGTCGTATTGCTGCGGGCTGGGCTGCCCGTATTCGGCGATGGGGTCCAGACCGTCGTAGACGTACTCCACCCACTTCTGCCCATTATCATCTTCATCCTTACTACCGGTCACCATGGGCAGGTAAATCTTCCAGGGCAGGTCCTGGCTGTCGATGACCTCGCTGCTATGCCCCAGTGCTGGCGAAGACGAACTCGCGTCCTGGTGCATGTCGTGGGTACGGCGGAAGAGCCGGCCGTAGCCGTCATAGACCATAGCCGTCGCGTCACGGGCCTGCCACTTGCCGTTGCCCGGATCACGGAAGTTACCGACCCAGGTCAGGCGATTCTCATAATCGTAGGTGTAGTCGGTGCGCCAGGTGTCCTTTTTGCCGCCGGTCCACACGTCCGGCCCTTCCCGGCGCAGACGGTTACCGTTGGCGTCGTAACTGTAGCTGGTCACCCCGAAGTAGCTGTGATCGGTGGTCAGTAGTTGGTTGGCCTCGTTGTAGGTGGAGGCGACGGTATAGGGTTTCTTCACGTCGGTCGGCGTACGCAGCGGGTCGTAGTTGGAGGTCAGGCTCAAACGGTTACCGACCGCATCGTAACCGTAGTCGGTGAAACGGCCCTCGCTGTCCTGGGAATGGACCAGGCGGTAGAGGGGATCATACCCGTAATCCTGGCTCAATTGGCGGGGCTGGCGCCAGCGGTAATATTCGTCGATCTGGAGCCGGTTATCGACTGCATCCATCGTGTAAGCAAAGCTGCTGATGACATCCCCGTCGTTCTGTTGGTTGACCAGGGCGGTCAGCCGGTCGGCGGCATCGTAGGTCAGCCGGGCCTGGGTCTGGTTGGGGTAGTGGATGGCGGTGATGTTGTGAGCCGGGTCATATTCGGCGTTGAAAGTATTACCGTCTGGATCAACGATTTGCACCTGCCGGTCGTTGGCATCGTAAGCATAGCTGACTACTCGCCCATCGGGATAGGTCAGGCTGAGGCGATTGCCGACCGGGTCGTAGCTGTAGCCCACCCGCTGGCCCTGGTGGTTGGTGCTGGCCACCAGCCGGTTCAGGACGTCGTATTCATTCCGGGTCAGGCCCAGGGAATCGGTCATCTCGGTTTGATTGTGGACGGCGTCGTAGCCAAAGCTGACCCCCGTGCCGTCGGGATAACTGGTTTGGGTCAACAGGTCGTCGGCGTCGTAGGTGTAGGCGGTGATAGTCCCGTTGGCGTCAATCTGCCGGATCAGATTGCCCACGGGGTCGTATTCATACTGCCAGGCGTTGCCCAGTGGATTGACCTCCTCGGTCAGGCGGTCGAGCAGATCGTAGCTGAAGGTGGTCACGTGGCCGTTGGCGTCGGTGATGGTGACCAGGTTACCCGCCGGGTCATAGCTGTAACCGGTGGTGACGTTGGTCTGGTGGTCGGTGGGACCGCCGGGCTGCTCATTTTGGACCACGGCGATTAAGCGATCCAGGGCGTCGTAGTCGTAGCGAGTGGTGATGCCGTTCGCATCGGTGACGTGGGTCAGGCGGTTGAGCAGGTCATAGATGAAGGTGGTGGTATTGCCAAGAGGGTCTGTTTCTGCAGTACGCCGGTTGAGGGCATCGTATTCATAGGTCCAGGCGTTGCCCCTGGCGTTGGTCAGGCTAACCAGGTTGTGGGTCGGGTCGTAGTCGTAACCGGTCACCTGTCCTCCGGCTTCGGTCAGGCTGATGAGTAGACCATCCAGGTCGTAGGCAAACTGGGTGGTGTGGTCGTTGGCGTCGGTCAAGGCGACCAGGTTGTCTTCTTCGTCGTAGGCCAAGGTGGTTACCCCACCCAGAGCGTCGGTCATAGTGGCCAGATTATCGTTTTCGTCGTAGGTATAGCTGGTGGTACGGCCCAGGGCATCGGTGACGGTGGTCCGATTGCCCACGCCGTCGTAGCTAAAGGTCGTGGCATGGCCGCCGGGATCAATCCGCTCCACCAACCGGTCGGCCGCATCGTAATGGAAGGTGGTGGCGTGGCCGTTGGCATCGGTGATGAGGACCGGGTTACCGGCCGCATCGTAAGCGAACGTCCACTCCCCACCCAGGGCGTCACGCACCAGGATCAGCCGATCCAGGAGATCGTAACTATATTGGCTCATCGCCCCTCGGGGGTTGGTTTCCTGGGTCAGCCGGCTGACTGCATCGTAGGCATAGGTCGTCTCGCTCCCCAGGGGATCGATCATTTTGGTCAGGCGGTCCAGGGCGTCGTACTCAAAAGCCGTTGCCTGGTCGAGGGCGTCAATGACCCCGGTCATGTTGCCATTCGGATCGTACTCAAAGCGGCTGACGCCACCCAAAGCATCCTCAACCTCAACCAGTTGGTAGATGTCATCGTAACGGAACTGGGTCACGTTGCCCAAAGGATCGGTGGTGCTGGTGCGGTTGTACATGGCATCATAGGCGTAGGTGGTGGTGTGACCTTCGGGGTCGGTTTCGGCGATGAGCTTCAGGTTCTCATCGTATTGATAGGTGGTCACCCCGCCCCGCCGGTCAACCATGTGGACCAGGTTATCGTTCAGGTCATACGCAAAGGTCGTCGCCTGTCCCTTTGGATCGGTCAGGTGGACAATGTTGTCGTTGTTATCGTACTCAAACTGGGCGGTGTGGCTGTTCGCATCGGTGACCTGGGTCAGGCGGCCCACGGCGTCATACTCATATTGGGTGGCCTGCCCCAGCGGGTCGGTCACTGTGGTCAGGTTCCCCTGGGCGTCGTAGCCGTAAGTCGTCGTGTGACCGTTGCCATCCGTCAAGGACAGTTGTTGCCCTTTATCGTCGTAGGTGGATTGGATGGTGGTGCCATCAGGCCGGTCAATCCGAATCAGGTTACCGGCAGCGTCGTAGATGAAGGTAGTGGTGCGGGAGGTACCGCCCGGTCCGCCTAAATCGGTCAGGCTGGTCAGGTCGTTGGTGTCGTTGTAGGTATAGGTGGTGACGTGACTAAGGGGGTCCGTTTCGGTCAGCAGGTTGCCCCGGTCGTCGTAGGTATAGGTCCAGGTCTGGCCTCGCCAGTCGGTGTAACTGGCGACGTTGTAGCTATCGCCCGCATAGGTGTACTGCTCCACCTGACCCAGGGCATCTTCCCTGGTGGTCAGGCGGAAGAGATCGTCGTAATTGTACCGGGTTTGGTGGCCCAGGTTATCCGTAAAGAGGGTCTGGCCTTCGGTGTCGTAGTTGAAATAGCTGTGGCTGCCGCCGGCGTCAATCTGTTCGATGACCCGGTCCTCGCCGTCGTAAATATTTTGCAGGTAGAGGATGCCTTCGGGATCGGTCAAATTGGTCATCAGATGGTCGGTGTACTCAAACTGGTAACTACCGCCGTTGGCATCGGTTACCGTGACCAGGTTCCCATTCCCGTCGTATTGGTAGTTGAGGGTCCGTCCCAGGGGATCGCTGATCGAGGCGATGTAATTGCCCGTATAGGACAGGGTGAACTCACGGCCGGCGGTGTCGACGATGCGCGTCACGTATCCGGCCTCATTCGTCTCCATAGTGATGGTATTGTCGTGCCGGTCGCGAATCCCCATCGGGTAGCCCAGGTCATCGAAGAGATAGGTGGTCTGGTCGGGGGTGGTCAGTTCAAAGCCAGAGCTGCCGTAAGTCAGGGTATCAAAAACACCGTCCTGGGCAGGGACATAGGCATCGCTTTGGGCGATAAAATAGGCCCCATGCCCATCGGGATAACGCACGTCAATGCTGCCATCGTTGGCCAGGCGCAGCTTCATATCCAGCATAGAGGACCAGCCAAAACCAAATACCCCCTCCCGCTCGTCCAGGGAGTTGTAGGTCCGTTGGAGAACAAGGTCGAAGCCGGCCACCCCCGGTATGTTCAGGTCGGTGAATTGCTGGACGTGGCTGCCGGTGGAGGTATTGACGGGATCACCGCCGTAATCCATCCAGTCCTGATACCCCATCGAAATAAGCAGGGCCCGTAGTTCTGGTGAGAGGGGAAGTGGACCGGTGAAACCGCCACCGCCACAACTGGCTTCAGCTTGTTGCTGGCTAACCCAGCCTGTGCCCCCTGAAGGATCACCGGCCGCAGCCCGGCTGACGTCCCACCAGGTTTCTCCGGCAAGGGTTTGAGGACCACCGATAATCACTACCGTCCAGTTGTCCTCTGGCACGACGGTGTGAACATCTAAGCCCGGCCCGTAGCGAATCTCGGTACCCAGGCACAAACCCACACTCTCACCC
>DAOUMU010000110.1:0-10448 GCA_034409055.1 Anaerolineae bacterium | reverse complement strand
ACAGTAGCTCTCGATATCAGCAAAAACTAGATCTTGCCAAATGGATTCACGCTTTATGTCAATATAGACACTATATATTGTGTTAATGCACCTTTTAGAATCCACTATTTAGTGCCTGAGTAGTTACCTTAAATTTATGGTACGTTAGCAATGGTCAAGATCAGATTAGATGTTTTGTTAACTGAAAAGGGACTGGTAGAAAGCAGAAGTAAAGCCCAGGCACTGATTATGGCTGGCAAGGTGCAGGTTGATGGTCAGGTGGTCACAAAAGCTGGCGCCCAAACCTCTGCTGAAGCTAACATAAAAGTTGAAAGTGATTCGCCTTATGTCAGTCGAGGCGGGCTAAAGTTGGTGGCCGCTCTGGATGCTTTTGAAATCGATCCAGGTGGCGCTATCTGTGCTGACGTAGGTGCTTCCACTGGCGGCTTCACCGACGTATTATTGCAACGGGGGGCAAAGCGAGTTTATGCCATTGATGTGGGTTATGGGCAACTGGCCTGGAAGTTGCGTCAAAATGAACGGGTGATAGTAATGGAGCGAACCAATGCCCGTTATCTTGAGGCACTCCCAGAATCAGTTAACCTGGTCACCATTGATGTCTCTTTTATATCGCTCAAGTTGATTCTACCAGTAGTGGTAAAATGGCTAAATTGCCCAGCATTTGTGGTGGCTTTGGTGAAACCTCAATTTGAGGCAGGTAAAGTCCAGGTAGGCAAAGGCGGAGTTGTACGTGAGCAAACCGTGCATCGGCAGGTTTTGAAAAATGTTATAGCCTACGCTCATGATGTTGGCTTAAACGTGTTAGGACTCATTGTTTCGCCAATTACCGGGCCGGCAGGTAATCACGAATTTTTGATTCATCTGGGTTGGAAAACAAATCTTTCATCTATTGCGGTGGAAGCAGCCATTGGAGATTGTTTAGCGACGCTGTACCCCCTGTCAGAGTAAAATCCAGCATAACTGTTCACTCAGTCGTTGAATTGACAAATCCGGCGAGAGCAAGTGAATAATTATTTCCATCCCTATAGACATAGACAAACCTTGCTGGCTCGTGTATAATTCTGCTACAAGTTAATCAGCGTGCGATGTCCAATATTATACTTTACTCGCTTGACTTGTTTTTATTTCACAAATTGTACTTCCTGGGGTAGCCGTTAAAGCGGAGGGCAATGGTTTATACGCTTATGACCATTACATAAGCTCTGATTTAAAGGTGGGATTTATATGTTAAGATATTTGGATGGTCCGGACAAAGAGTCAAATTCCGACCAAGATGTAAAATCTGATGCGGCCGTAGAAGAAGCTCAAACTGGTAGCTTATCATCTCAGGCATTTGACGACACGGAAACGCAGCTCGAACCAGACCCATCACAAAATCTAGAGCCTGTTATGGAACCAGAGGATGAAAATGATCAAATTGCAATCCTGAAACAAAAAATTGAGGAACGAGAGCGACGCATTGGCTATCTGGAGCGGATTGTAAAAATTGGCCAGATTCTAAACTCTACTCTGAGCCTTGAACCTTTGTTACAAATCATCATTCAATCGGCTACAGAACTAACCAATACCGAAGTCTGCTCCATTATGCTTATCGACAAAAACACAGGTGAGTTGCGTTTTGCAGAGGCCACTGGGGGGGTTAGCCAGGTACTAAAAAAAGTGTCGGTGCCTTTGAACAATAGTATTGGAGGCTGGGTCATTCGCCACAATAGGCCATTGCTTATTCGTAATGCTAAAGACGACCCGCGCTGGCATCGTGGTGTCGATGAAACCACCGATTTTGAAACACGTTCTATTCTGGGCGTACCGCTCAAGGTACGTAATAAGGTCATTGGTGTTTTGGAGGTAGTAAATAAAAAAGGCGAAGAGGACTTTAATGAAGATGATGTTCAAATTGCTACGACCTTAAGCGCCAACGCTGCCACTGCCATAGCCAACGCCCGGCTATTAGATGAACTTCAACAAGCCTATCGCAGTTTAGCCGAACTAGATCGAATTAAAGGCGATTTTGTTAGCGTTGCCTCTCACGAGCTTAGGACGCCTCTGGCTGTGATTTTAGGTTATGCCACCTTTCTCAGAGATAATGTGACCGGTCAGGCCAGCGAACAGCTTGAGATTGTGTTAAGTAGTGCCATGCGGCTTCGCTCATTAATTGATGACATGGTCAACTTACGTCATATTCAAACCGATGATGTTCAGCTTGAACGGAGTATATTCTCGTTCCGGCAGCTTGTGTTAGATGTCACTCGGGAGTTCTCTGAGCTGATTACAGGCAAACGGCAAATTCTGACCACAAAGTTCACACCTGACAATACTTCCTTAAATATTGAGGCCGATCGTCAAAAGATTTATCTGATGCTGGCCAACTTGGTTTCTAATGCGGTTAAATTTACAGGCGAAGGAGGGCGTATCCACATAAATGTAGAATTAAAAGAACATAAATATTGGATAAATGTCATCGATACCGGTATTGGCATTCCTAAAACACACTATGAGCGTGTCTTTGACCAGTTTTATCAAATGGAACCATCACTTACTCGAAAATACCAGGGAATGGGAATAGGTCTGTCTATTGCCAAAGGTATGGTTGAAGTGCACAAGGGCCGAATTTGGGTGGAGAGCGTCGTTGGTAAAGGGAGTAATTTTGCCGTTGTTTTACCCACTGCCCCGGATGTTGCGTAGAAGTAAGATGCCACCCGTCAATGTTACCTTGTGGGGTCCATCATTATGCCTGATATAGTCGTGATAGGTGATATCAACATAGATGTAAATCTAACCATTCCCGCTTATCCCATGCCGGGCCATGAGGCCATTGCCACGTCCATTCAAATGCACACAGGTGGTTCAGCAGTTAATACAGCCATTGCCCTGGCGCAGATGGATATGGATGTCGGATTTATTGGTAGAATTGGCCGGGATGCGTTGGCTAGCCAGGCTTTGAAAGATTTGAAGAAGGCAGGCGTCGATTGCAGTCACATTCAAGTTGACCCCAAGGTGAGTACTGGTTTGATTTTTATTGCCGTGACTGTAGATGGTGAACGTACCATGTTTGGGGCTAGAGGGGCCAATGCTTTCACCGAAGCCACGGCCATAGATCCTGATTATTTTTCGAACTGTCGCTGGATACACCTTTCTGGTTATTCATTTCTGTCGTATCACCAGTATAAAACCGTTTCGACGGTTCTTGACCTGGCCGAAAATTCACCTTATACTCGCGTAAGTCTGGATATCGGCACAGAACCGGCCTTACGCGCTCGGACACAGATGATGGAAGTGTTACCCAGGTTAGAGGTAATATTTCCAAATGAAACAGAACTTGCACTTTTAAGTGGGGGGCGGTCCATTGCAGAAAGCCTTGACTATCTTTTAGACGGAGGTCGGGCCAATGCGGTTGTTACCAAACGCGGGGATCGAGGAAGTATTCTGGCCGTAGGTAATAAACGGCTTGAAGTCCCTGCTTTTAACATTAATGTCAAAGATACAACCGGGGCAGGGGATAGTTTTAACGCCGGTGTTGTCCTGGGCCGGTTGGTGGGCCTGAGTTGGGAGGCATCTGTCGCCTTGGGAAATGCTCTGGGGGGGCTGGTCACTGCCCAAGAAGGGGCCGGCGCCCATGCTATCAATAGAAATGCAGTGACCAGGTTAATCGAAAAGCACCTGTTTCAAGAAGAATGGTTTCCCATTCGGTTGGCCTTAGAGGAATTAACCGCTTACTTTGATGGTACACTTTAAGTTGTTAAACCCTTGGAATCGAGGCTTCAGCCGGTTCAAATGAGGCCACGTCCGACTGAAGCCTTGACTCCAAAGGCTAATGTCCGGCTGAAGCCTCTTTAAGTTTGTATAAATCGCTTTAAGATCGCAATTGACTCTTGATTTAATGTATGCTATAATCTCGGTTGTTCTATCGAGAGGATTTTGTTGGCAGCTTCAAGTATGCTGCTGGACAGTTATTAGCTGACGTGAGATTTGCTCTCACGCTTTTTTCCTCTAAAATTAGAGAGTGAAGTTTGTTAAGCTTCGCTGAAGTTGTGTCTCCGTAGCTCAGTGGATAGAGCATTTGGTTGCGGACCAAAAGGTCGCAGGTTCGAATCCTGCCGGGGACGCCTGGGAAACAAACTTTGGGGGTTGTGCCCTTTAAAATTATAATCGGTTAAAGACGAACCGGGCCGCCACTACCCAACCTGATAAAGTTGGGTAGAGGAACTTCCCGACTCTCGGCGTTGGGTCGGATTGTACCCAGGGCAAGACCGCCTCACGAAACAGTAAGTGAGGGCAAAGCACTGTAAAGTGTCTTTGACTACAACCGCAACAGAGAGCAGACCAGCCCCTTAAGGGTGATGGGTGAAACGGTAGGGTAAGAGCCTACCAGCGGTACTCGGTAACGGGGCCGGCTGGGCGAGCGTGTGGTCGAGAGCAAGGTGAGCGGGCCGGGCTATGACAAAGGTTCGGTCTCATCGCAGTGACAATGGTGAGGTAGGGTAACACCTTACAAGCCAGGCGTTACCATCCTATGATTATCGTGGGGTGAGACAGATGGCGGCTAAAACAGAATCGGGAGTATTGGTTCGTCTTAAAAGATCACTTTAAATTGCTGCGGGGTGGAGCAGAGGCAGCTCGCCAGGCTCATAACCTGGAGGTCGGGGGTTCGAATCCCTCCCCCGCTATCCCAGAGATGAAGGATGAAGGATGAAGGATGAACCAACTTATTTGTCCTTTATCCCTCTGCCTTTAGCCTTCATCCTTTTCAAAGGGGTGTAGCTCAATTGGCAGAGCATCGGTCTCCAAAACCGAAGGTTGCGGGTTCAATTCCTGCCACCCCTGTATAAGTGCGGGCGTAGTTCAGTGGTAGAACGTCTCCTTGCCAAGGAGAAGGTCGTGAGTTCGAATCTCATCGCCCGCTCTTTTCTTTTTAAAATTGTTGAATAACTCGGAACTGGTTTCCGGTTTACAATTAAAAAGCCTCGCCCGAAATGGGTGGGGTTTTTTACATTTTAAAAAATAGTATGGATTGACCTACGTCAATAGGAAAAAAGTATTGACAAATCTCCGAATATATAGTATTATTTTTATTGTACAAAATTAGTTTTTATTGAATAAAAACTCCTAAAAAATGCGTAGGCTCTGCTAGCTAAAGGGAGGACATTACCAATGATTGAGCGTCACGTAACATTCAATGTGTTGTCGGATAAGACGCAGGATTTTGAAAAGCTCTTTAGCGAGGAATATCGGCCGGCTATGGTTTCGATGCCTGGCTTTGTCAAAGTTGAACTACTGTGTGAACAAGAAGATCCGACTCAGTATCAGATGGTCATTCGATTTGAGTCGACGGAGACCGCGGCTGGTTGGCGCAGTTCTGAAGCGCATCAGGCACTGAAACCAAAAATCAAGACGCTTTACCGGGGAAGCACGTTGAAAGTCTACGATGTGGTCGCCTGATGTCAGTTGATAGGAGACCGATTAAAAGTCTTCGAGGTGGCCTCTTAATGAAAGAAGGAAAAGAAGTGGAGCAAAAGGAAGGGCGCTACAACGTTCGAGCGGTGGATAGAGTTTTCTATATTTTATCTGTCCTGTCTGACAGCAAGCCACGCAAGCTGACAGAATTGAGTGAGGAAATTGCTCTCAACAGTAGCACTACCTTTCGGCTCTTGGCAACCCTGGCTCATCATAACTATGTGGAGCGTGACGAGACGTCGGGTGAGTACAGGTTGGGTTTGGCCTGCCTGGAATTGGCCCGGGCTTATCATGCCGGTAACGATATTCGTCGAGCGGCGTTACCTGAACTGGAAAGGCTGCGAGATGTCTCCACAGAGACGGTTCATCTGGGGGTGTTGGATAAGATGGAAGTGGTCTACCTGGAAAAGCTACATGGACTCCACGCCGTCGGGTTGATGTCGTCGCGGGTTGGCGGACGTTCACCTGCTTACTGTACCGGTTTGGGCAAAATTCTTCTGGCATATGCTGATCCGAAACTTGTTCGAGATCACTTTGAGCGGGTTGGGTTACATCGTTACACCGATACGACGATTGGTAATGTAGATGAACTGATAGACCACCTGGAGCAAGTGCGTTGTCAGGGTTATACGCTAGATTTGGGTGAACATGAAGCTGAGATTAACTGTGTGGCCACGCCGATATTTGATATCGATGGCCGGGTAGTAGCTGCCATCAGTGTATCCGGCCCGGCGGCACGTATGAAACCTCTGGAGACCAAGCAGGAACTGATTAAATTAACAAAAGAGACCGCCCGTATCATCTCAGCCAAGCTGGGGTATCGTCCACCTGATTAAAGCAATCGAAACTAAAGCAGCCATAAAATCAAAACAGTTGCCAAGTAAGGAGGAAAAATGCGTAAGATTATCAAGCAACGGGAGAAATTGCCTGATCCTGACGTTTTGCAAGGCTTTAAAGATTTGCTCAAAGTCTACAGCCCCTCATGTGTAGTAGCCGATGCGCAAGAACGCGCTGGTGTGATGCACAGTTACATGAAACCGATAGCCCAGGAGACACGCTTTGTAGGGCCGGCACTTACCGTGCGTCTCGAACCGGGTAAC
The DNA here is from genome assembly GCA_034409055.1 of Anaerolineae bacterium. GTDB lineage: Bacteria > Chloroflexota > Anaerolineae > 4572-78 > J111 > DAOUMU01. The sequence continues at coordinate 3,897 of DAOUMU010000110.1, read as the reverse complement.
CAGGTAGATTGCCTGGATGCCCTGTCAGTGGCACAAGAGGGCGATGTGGTCGTTGTTGATGCGGCCGGCGAGACAGAGACCTCCATCTGGGGTGGACTTATGTCCGGTTTGTGTCAGATGAAAGGAGTAGTAGGAGCGGTTGTGGATGGTGGCATTCGAGACACCGACGAAACCCGCGACCTGGGATTCTTTATATTTGCAAAAGCCATCGTGCCTCGCTCTACGCACACACCGTATTCGGGCCGTATGGACCCGATTGAGATCAACGTGCCGATCCAATGCGCCGGCGTTATCGTTAACCCAGGTGACCTTGTATTGGGTGATGAAATTGGGGTGACGGTGATTCCTTTGGAGAAAGCGGCAGAGGTTTTGGAAAAGGCTCGGGAACAGGCTGATAAAGAGGAAAAGACCCGGGCAAAGATTCGAGAAGGTAAAACTGTGGAAGAATTGCTGGCCAAGTTTGGCCGGCTGTAGTGGTAATTTGCAAATTTATGTCCAATTGTTCTGGTCGAAAACAAGGAGGTTTTTACATGGCTGAAGTGGATGCACTCCGCCTGGAGCGTCTACAAAATAAAATGGAAGAAGCCAACCTGGATGTGTTGGTATGTCGCTTACCTGAAAACGTGGTTTACTTGACCGAGTACTGGCCACATCACGGGGTTTCAATAGCTATTTTGCCCAAAGAAGGTAAGCCTATCCTCTTTGTACCTGAGGTTGAGGCCGAATACGCTAAGCCTGACTGGGCTGAAGTGACCCCATTCGGTTGGGCGTTGGTTAAAGATCCTGATCAATATGAAAGTTATCGACGGCTACTGGGTGAAGTCTATGCCAAACTGGGCTTGCCAGGAGCCAAAGTCGGCGTAGAACAGAGTTTTGAAGTGGTAGGTTCTACCTATCGCGCCGCCGAGCCAATCGTTCCGGCAGCACCCTGGGCCAATATACTTGAGGAGGTTTTTGCCGATGCCGAATTGGTTGATGCCACAGACCTCTTGCAAACGGCCAGGGCCATTAAGACCGATTACGAGTTAAATAAACTACGCATCGCCAACGAAATTGCCGAAATGGGCATGAATGAATTCCTGCTCAAACTGGAACCGGGTATGACGGAGGCCCAGGTTGGCGCTCTGATTGAATACAAGATTCGGGCCGATGGACCCGGCTACAAGGGGACTCAACTGGTGCGGGCCTCAGCCGAGGTAGGGGCCGGGCCGGTTAACAGCGCCAAATGTGTATTGTTGATTCCTTCTACCACCTACACCATTCAAGAGGGAGACCTGGTGATGGTTGAATTGGGGGTAGGTGTAGATGGTTATTGGGCAGATTTAACTTATATGTCGGTGGCCGGCGAACCCAATGATAGACAGCGCGAAATTCACAACAAGGTACTTGAAGCTCAACAAGCAGCCGCCCAGCAATTGCGACCTGGAGCAACCTGGGCCGACCCTGATCGTACAGCACGTGAAATCTTAGAAGAGGCCGGCTTGAGTGAATACTTTGTTCATATCACCGGTCACGGTATTGGGTTGCGCTACCATGAGTCTATTCCCTTCTTAATGCCAGGCGCAACAGCCAAGTTAGAAGAGGGTATGGTCACCAGTGTGGAACCGGGCGTGTACATCCCCGATTTTGGTGGTATTCGCATTGAAGATATTGTAGCTGTGGGAGCGGATGGGCCGATTTTTCTGTCTACCCCCCGCAAACCATGGTAGCCTTAGATCTTTAGAGGATTAGACCCTAACCTTTTATACTAACAAATAGGAGAGGAGATAAAAATGACTTATCCAAGAACATTTTCACACATTGGTATTTCTGTGCCAGACCTTGAAAAGGCAGTGAAGTTCTACACTGAAGTATTCGGCTGGTATGTCATTATGCCACCAACGGAAATTACCCAGGATGAGAGTGCCATTGGCATAATGTGCACAGATGTTTTCGGGCCAGGCTGGGGTAGTTTTAAGATTGCCCACCTGGCTACGGGTGACAAAATCGGTATTGAGCTTTTTGAGTTCCCGAACGCGGAAGAACCAGAAAACAACTTTGAATACTGGAAAACAAGCATTTTCCATTTCTGTGTTCAAGACCCCGATATTGAAGGTTTGGCCAAGAAGATTGTTGAACATGGTGGCAAACAACGTATGCCGGTTCGCAAATACTTCCCGGGCGAAAAACCCTACAGCATGGTTTATTGCGAAGACCCGTTTGGCAATATCATCGAAATCTACAGTCACAGCTATGAATTAACCTATTCGGCCGGTGCGTATCAAGAGTAGTAAAAAATAAGCAATGCCCTTTCAGGGAAAAGATCACAGGCGATGATGCAGGTGAAAATCAATGACGAAATTTAAGGTTTATGTAAGTGATTATGATTACCCCGATTTACAGATCGAGAAAAGTATTCTCGAGCCCATTGGGGCTGAAGTCATCGGTCTGCAATGCAAAACGGGTGAGGGTCTGGCGGAGTTAGCCGCCGACGCCGATGCTATCCTCCAACAATACGCAAAAATCCCCCGCGAAACGATTGCCAAGCTCAAGCAGTGCAAAGCCATTTGTCGTTACGGTATTGGGGTAGATATTGTTGATGTGAAAGCCGCCTACGAACACGGCATCATCGTGACCAACGTCCCCGATTATTGTATCGATGAGGTGGCCGAACACACGATTACTCTGGGGATGATGCTAATCCGACGGATACCCATGTATGTCCAATCTACCCGGGCCGGAGGGTGGCATTGGAAAAATTCCAAGGGGCCTGTCTTCCGTTTTCGCAGTCTCGTTTGGGGGCTCATTGGCTTTGGGCGAATTGCCCAGAACATTACCCGTAAGCTTGCCACTTTTGGCTTTCAAGTTATTACCTACGACCCATATGTTTCACAAAGCTATATGAATACCTTCGGCGTGCGTAAGGTGGAACTGGATGAACTATTTACCACCGCCGATGTGGTAAACGTAATGTGTCCTTACACCAAGGAAACTCACCATATTGTCAATGAAGCCGCGTTGACAAAAATGAAGGAAACTGCGGTATTGATCAACTGTGCTCGCGGCAAATGTGTCGACAACGCTGCCCTGTACAGAGCACTGGTTGAGGGCCAAATAGCTTCGGCTGGCCTTGATGATACCGAGGAAGAACCGGCTAAACTGGACTCCTGGTCACCGGACGACAATCCGCTATTCTCACTTGATAACTGCTTTATTACACCCCACGTAGCCTATGTTTCTGTACAGTCTTTAGAAGATTGTCGTCATATTGCGGCCGAAAACGCAAAAGCCGTATTGCTGGGTAATCCCCCCCTAAATCCAGTTCGCCCATAATTTAGAGGGCGGTAATTGATAGTTGAAGGAGGTGTAAATGGTTCTATGAGTAACAAAGCGTAAAGGAGATACCGACTAACCTGGCGAGCAGCGGTATCTCCTCAGGCTCACATGGCGAATAGAGCACCCCATATTCGGTCTGCCGTATGTATTGGTGCGATCTATCCGCCTGTCCATTTATATTTTACACAAAAGTCTGATCGACCAGAAATACAGAGTAAAGAAATTCCAAAGGAGGATTAAGATGAAACGTTGGTTGTCTCTATTGATAATCATTGTTCTATTTCTAGCTATTTCTGCTTGTGGCCAGACTGCCCAGCCGGAAGCTGAAGCTCCGGCAGAGGAAGCAGCGGCCCCGGCAGAGGAAGCTCCGGCGGAGGAAGCAGCCCCGGCAGAGGAAGCGGCCCCAGCGGAAGAAGAAGCTTCAGCAGAAGAGGCCCCAGCCGCCGCTGAAGAAAGTGAGGAAATGGGGGCGATGGAGTACAAAGCGCCGGAGTCGGCGATGGATCCTGTGCCGTTGGCCGAAGGAGCCCAAGCCGCGTGCGGGGCATTGAGCTTTGAAGGCGGTCCGGCCAAGATTGCCTA
>DAOUMU010000109.1:0-7165 GCA_034409055.1 Anaerolineae bacterium | reverse complement strand
TGACATTTCGGATTATGTCATTCCTTCGGCTTCGCTCAGGACAGGTCTGAGCGACTAAAGGGAGCGAAGAATCTCCTATTTCGCCTTGAATTTGTCCTCGTTGCCGGAGATTCCTCGTCGCGGCGCGGCTCGGCATTACATTTTTGGACAAATGTGAACAGAACCTAACGCCTCACGACCGTTTTGAGAACATTCTGCAAACTCATTTAGGCGCTGCCACAAGGCAGCGTTTTTTGTTTTTCTTTTATTTCTTCAGACAATACCCCCCTATGGCGTAATATACAGAAATATTAAAAGCAAATAGGGTATTTTGCTTTATTTAATTTCAAGCAAGAAATCCAATACCGAATAATCATTGACACACAAATCGTATAATGATAAAATATTCACAAAATAGATAAAAACCCCAAATTTTTTAAACGTCTCAAGGAGGAGACAATGCCCCACCCAAACCCTCAAACAATGGGCCAACAATTTGGCCGCCGCTCCTGGGCTGAACCCTGGAAAATCAAAATGGTGGAACCAATCCGCCTCATCAGCCGGGCCGAACGGGAGCAAGCCCTAAAAGAGGCCGGTTACAACACTTTCTTGCTACGCTCGGAAGACGTGTACATTGACCTGTTGACCGATAGTGGCACCAATGCGATGAGCGACCGGCAATGGGCCGGCCTGATGCTGGGCGACGAGGCTTACGCCGGCAGTCGTAACTTCTATCACCTGGCAGAAGCCGTACAAACTTATTACGGCTACCCCTATCTGGTGCCCACTCATCAAGGACGGGGGGCCGAGCATATCATCAGCCAAATCCTGATTAAACCCGGTCATTACATCCCCGGCAACATGTATTTCACCACCACGCGCCTGCACCAGGAACTGGCCGGCGGTACCTTTGTCGACGTCATCATCGACGAGGCGCACGACCCGACCAGCCAACATCCCTTTAAAGGCAACGTCGATTTAGACAAACTGGAAGCGTTCATCAAACGCGTGGGGGCTGAAAACATCCCCTACGTCAGCCTGGCCGGGACGGTCAACATGGCCGGTGGCCAACCGGTCAGTATGGCCAACGTGCGGGCCTTGCGCGAATTGTGCGATCGCTACGGTATCCGCCTCTACCTGGACGCGACCCGTATGGCCGAAAATGTCTTTTTCATTCAAGAACGTGAGGCAGGTTACGCCGACAAATCGATTGCCGATATTTTGAAGGAGTTTTGCAGCTATACGGACGGCGCCTGGATGAGCGCCAAGAAAGACCACCTGGTCAATATTGGTGGCTGGCTGGCAGTCAATGATCAAGATATTTTCGACATGGCCCGCAATATGGTGGTGATCTACGAAGGGCTGCACACGTATGGGGGGATGGCCGGCCGCGACATGGAAGCTTTGGCCATTGGTATCACCGAATCGGTGCAGGATGATCACATCCGAGCTCGGGTCGGCCAGGTGCGCTACTTGGGTGAATTACTGATAGATTGGGGCATTCCCATCGTCCAGCCGGTGGGTGGTCACGCTGTCTTTTTAGATGCAAAACGTATCTATGCCCACCTGCCCCAGGATCAATTTCCGGCCCAAACCCTGGCTGCCGAACTTTACCTCGATTCAGGGATTCGCTCGATGGAGCGGGGGATCGTTAGCGCCGGGCGAGATCCAGAAACCGGTGATCACCGCTATCCGGCCCTGGAGCTAGTCCGCTTGACCATCCCCCGCCGGGTCTATACCCAGGCTCACATGGATGTCACGGCCGAGGCGATTAAGGCGATCTACGATACCCGCGAACAGACACGCGGTTTAAAGATGGTTTACGAGCCAAAGTATTTACGTTTCTTCCAGGCACGATTTGAGCGGCTTTAAGGGGGTGCGTGGCAGATATAGGAGGAACCGCCATGATCCCCAAGCGTATGGATGAATTTCTGCACGATATATTGCCCGAACGAACCTGGCGTAACCGGCTACGTCGAGACGGGCCAATGGCTTTTATGGAGTTTGGTCCCCTGGACGTAGACCGGCTAAAACGATTGGGTATTGAAGTCGACCGGCTGGGACCCTACCTGGTCGTTTGTTTGTGGGATGAGGAGAGTCCCCTGGAGGTGGGTGGCTACCTGGTAGTGGACAACCTGGCCATGGGCTGGCCCTCGATGGGGGGCATTCGGATGCTGCCCGAGGTAACCCCAACCACCGTTCACAACCTGGCCCGGGGCATGACCCTCAAAAATGCTGCCGCCGATCTGCCTTACGGGGGGGGAAAAAGTGGTATCGTCGCCTCGCGTGACCTTTCACCAGAGGAGCATACCGAGGTCGTTCGTGGTTTTGCCCGTCTCATCTATCGTTATCGCCACGTCTATCTCCCCGGTCCCGATGTGGGCACAAATGACGCCGATATGAAAACCATCGCCATTGAAAACGGCCTGGATTGCGCTCTTTCCAAACCCGTTGATATGGGTGGGAATCGCATCGACCAATTGGGCGCTGCCGCCAGTGGGGTGGTGGTGGCCATTGAGACCTTACTGGAAGAGATCGGCCGCTTGAAAGTCTTGCCTCAGTTCGCCAGTCTGCGTCCCCCCGCCCAGGCCGAGCTGACCGTTCTCATCCAGGGGTTTGGCGCGGTGGGGACCCACGTAGCCCGCCTGTTAACCGCAGGCCAGGCGGGCAACACTCCCCGTATTGTTGGTTTGAGCGATGAAACCGGTTATCTCTACGATGAAGCCGGTCTACCGATTCCTGATCTCCTCAAGATCCAAAGTGAACAGGGCGTGGCTGCCCTACCTTACTTCCAGGAACGGCTCATCAACATCCGATTTCCTACAACAAAGTTTTCTAATGACTGTAACGATTTGCTGCGAGAATCGGCCTTTTGCTTTGTCCCGGCTGCTCCTGTGGCCAATTACCTGGATGTAGACGCCAGCTCAAAGCCCTCGATGACCGTAGAGCGGATGGGCAACTGGGCTATGATTGTCGAAGGGGCCAATACCTACTCTCCTGACCCGGCCCGTAAGGCGGCCCGGGCGCGGATGGAACGGGCCGTTTACTGGCAGAAGGGGGTGCTCATTGCCACCGACTTTCTGGTCAATTCCGGGGGGGTCATCTTTGCCGCCCAGGAACAGTTGATTAAAACGCCCGATTACCTTAGAATACCCCAGGCGATGCTGGGAGATCGGGCCGCGGTCAATCGCTGGCTGGTCGATCATCAAGCCGACTTTGCCGACCTGGCCGAACAGCGCCGCATCGCGGCTGAAGCCAAACGAAACGAGGTGATCCAACGCAATATGAAGGAACTGGTGGAGTACCTGGTGGCTGACCCGGATATGCTGCCCTGTGAAGCGGCCGAAAAAATCGGCATTAACCGCATCGCCTCCAGCGAACGTGACCGCACCGTGGCCGACGTGATGGAACCGATCCCCACCATCCTTGAAACCCAAACCGTGCGTGATGCGGCCGAGCTTCTGGTCACCGAAAAAGGAGACATTTTGGCCATTGTCTCAGCCAGCGGCGAGTTAACCGGCGTGGTTACCGCCTGGAATATTACCCAGGCCTCGGCCACCGCCTGTGCTGAAGACGTTCCTCTGACCGAAATCATGACCCGTGAGGTTATTGCCGCCGGCCCGAACGACAATATTTTGGACGTTGTCCGCCAACTGGAACATTTCGAAATCTCGGCCATGCCTGTGGTCACCGATCAGGAGGGAGTCATCGGGGTCATTAGTAGCGATATTCTGGCCCGGCGCACCCTTTACCGTTTGTTACAGGCGCAGGAAGGTTAGTACATCGTGAAACGTGAAACGTGAAACGTGAAACGTGAAGCGTGAAACGTGAAACGTGAAGCGTAATGGCTTATCTACAGCTCATTTTTACGTTTTACGCTTTACGTTTTACGTGGTTGGATGCTTTTTGAGGTTGCCTTACCGGAAGTTACTTTTTCATTGCTAATTCTGGTTCTATATAGTAGTTACATTAGAACAGCATAAAGGAGGGAACAATTTATGCAACTTTCTGAACGAATGAGCCGGCTGGGCTCAGAGACGGCCTTTGAAGTGCTGGTACGGGCCAAAGCGTTGGAGGCCCAAGGGCGACAGGTCATCCACCTGGAGATCGGGGAACCGGATTTCGACACTCCCGCCCACATTGTGGAGGCGGCGGTGCAGGCCCTACACGATGGCTATACTCACTATACTCCTCCGGCCGGTATCCCTGAGTTGCGCCAGGCCATTGCCGGTCAGATCAGTCACAGCCGGGGCATCGAGGTCCAACCCGAGCAGGTCGTGGTTACGCCTGGGGCTAAGCCCATCATGTTCTTCACTATTTTGGCCTTGTTGGAAGCCGGGGACGAGGCCATCTATCCTGATCCGGGGTTCCCCATCTACGAGTCGATGATCAACTTTGCCGGAGCCAGGCCAATCGCTTTGCGGCTGCGGGAGGAAAAGGATTTTAGCTTTGATCCCGACGAGTTCCACAGCCTGGTATCCGACCGCACCCGGCTGATTATCCTCAACTCCCCCCACAATCCCACGGGCGGTGTTTTAAGCCGACAAGACCTGGCGGTGATCGCTGAAGTCGCCCGCGAGCGGGACATTATGGTCCTCAGCGACGAGGTATACAATCAGATGCTGTACGAAGGCCAGCACGCCAGTCCCATCTCACTGCCCGGGATGCAGTCTCAAACCGTCCTGCTGGACGGTTTCTCCAAGACGTACGCTATGACCGGCTGGCGTCTGGGCTACGGGGTGATGCCGGCGGCCCTGGCAGAACAGGTGGCCAAGCTGATGGTCAACTCAAACTCGTGCACGGCTGCCTTCACCCAACAAGCCGGCATTGCTGCTTTAACCGGACCACACGACGCCGTCACCCGGATGGTCACGGCTTTTCGGGAGCGGCGTGAGGTCATCGTGGCCGGGTTAAACCAGATTCCGGGCTTTCGCTGCCCCCGTCCAGCCGGAGCTTTCTATGCCTTTCCCAACATCGAGGGCACAGGCATGTCAGCCAAGGCCCTGGCCGACTATCTGCTGGAGACAGCGGGGGTAGCTGTCCTGGACGGGGCGTGTTTTGGTCGTTACGGGGAGGGCTATCTGCGCCTGAGTTATGCCAACTCGGTGGCAAACATCCAGCAGGCGGTGGAACGCATTCGGCAGGCGATTGAGGGTTGATAGGCCCCCGCATGGGGATGCGGGGCCTACGGAAAAGTAGAGCCCGGTCCCCGCATAGGGATGCGGGGCCTACGGAAAAGAGTTAGAATAGGGATGCGGGGCCTACGGAAAAGAGTTAGAGGATGCGGGGCCTACGGGATGCGGGGCCTCGTAGCCCGGTCCCCGCATAGGGATGCGGGGCCTACGGAAAAGAGTTAGAGCAAAATAAAATTAAACAGGAGTTATCACGAGTGTTGACACACCACCAATGATGAAAATATCCGTACCGTAGGGCAAACTTAAGTTTGTCCTACAAGGTCTATTTACAGAGGAGAGAAGCAATGGACGAAAACATCCGCCAACGATTAAAGATTTCTCCAGATCGGTTGGCCGACATTAATGCCATCCTGCTAAACCCGGATATGCGGGTAATCAATGACTTCCTGGCCGTGGTTTCCAAATACGGCTCGCCGGAAGAGATCAACCGTAAAGCCGAGGAGGCCCGACAACTACCGGCCCTCCTCAACCGGGTCGAGGAGACCCAGCCAGAATACCTGGCCGACCTGGAATGGTTAACCCAGCAGCGGGATCAAGGCGTTTTTATCAGCATGGCTGACTACCGGCGCAAAGTGCTTGGCGACCGGGCTGATGAGATGGATTTTAAGGATGATTTCGCGGTTACCCTCGAAATCAGTGCCTGCCAATATTTCCCGTGGGTGGTCGAGATAGCCAAACGGGCCATCGAACGGGGCGAACTGATGCCCAATCGCTTCATCCGGGTCCGCAAGATGAAGGAGCAGGAGGCTGACGGCGACCTGCCGGCTTTTGCAGCGGCGATGGAAATCATTGGGGCCAACTACGTGGAAACCCTGGACACCAAAGGCACGGACGGGGCCAATGTCCATCTGGGGGGTCCCGAAACCATCACCGGTTATTTTGGTGGGGTCGGCCAGCCCAACAATTATGCCCTGAAGTGGCTGGACGAATTTTTGGACTATTACACTAACTACGGGGTGGGCCAGGTGCTCAATGTCAACCCGGGTACGGTGCTGCTCGGCTACTTGCTGCACCGCCTAGGCGTAGATATCGAATTCAAGATTTCGGTTTTTATGGGCAACGACAATCCTTATGCGGCCCTGTGGACCCTGCTGGGAGCCAAACTCTTTGCTCGTGACGACGGCACTTCCCCCCTGATCGGCTTCAACTGGAGCAACTCGGTCAATAACGAGACCATGGAGATCACTGCCCAGTTCCGCAAAGGGCTGGGTTTTGAGGATGTCGTTCGCTTCGAGCATCACATCACCGAAACCTGGCAGAGCATCGTCCGGCAGCCATACAATCGCCGCGAGGAGCTGATTGAGATTGCCGGCCACGTGGCCAATATTTCGGCCAAGCACGAAGGAGGCGATCCAGAAATTGATCAAAGCCGGGCCCATCCCTCGGACATTCTGGATTACTTCCGGGATAAGGCAGAAATTATCGCCTCCGGCGATTGGGATCACCTGACCCTGAACTTCCTGGACAAGTTCGACGCTGTCAATAAAACCGCCTGGGCGTTGACCGAGAACGGCCTGTCTTTCATTGCTGCCCAGAATCTGCACCGTAACGTGAAACGTGAAGCGTGAAACGTGATGTTTTTACGCCATAAACCCTCCCCTGTTATACTGAGTTGAGTTATACGGAGCTGACGACTGATTTAGTGCCTTGAGTGGCCCCCCCAGCCCCCCAAAGGGGGGAGCGATGTCCGGATTCCCCCCTGTGTTATACTGAGTTGAGTTATACGGAGTTGGTGACTGATTTAGTGCCTTGGGTGGCCCCCCCAACCCCCCAGCGGGGGGAGCCGATGCCCCAATGCCCCCCTGTGTTATACTGAGTTGTCAAATTTGGTTATACAAAATTGCAGTCTCACTACTCAGGGAGACTAAGTAAGGCTCACCTGGGCCAGCTTTTGGGCCGCTTTGGTCAGTTTTTGAGCAGTCACATTCTCAGGCTTACCCAGATAAACACGGCGTAGTTTGCCTTTGAGACGGCGATGGGCATACCAGACC
>DAOUMU010000108.1:0-5396 GCA_034409055.1 Anaerolineae bacterium | reverse complement strand
AACATCCGTCCGAAATATCGCCGTGGTAATGAGAAATAGTCGATGATGTTTATAACTTTATGTTAATGTGCAACGAGAGCCTTCGCTCACAGCCCATACTAAACCTTTTTTTCAAGACACTCTATAGTAGATCTACGGTCGAAAACTGGAAACGAGGCAAGTATGTTCCCGATGCGGAGAACGTGGAGATATTGGTTCATTATTGCTTGAAGCACGGTCGGTTGGATCAGGAGTGGGCTAGAAGTCTACTCTGGCAAGCCCAATATCCAGAACCCGAGCGATTGCTGCGCAACCTGTTTCGCTCTGAGGATGGTGGTTTGATCTCCAAAAATGAAGGACCCACTCCTCCTCTCCCGGAATTTGATGAGAGTGTTCTCCAAGAACTAGAAACGCCAGGCGGGGCAGTCAAACTGCGAGATGAGTTATACATCGAGCGCGAGGCCGATCTTCGTCTTCAACGTGAATTAATAAAACCGGGTACGACAACCATCATTCGTGCCCCACGTCAGACAGGAAAAACTTCATTACTTGTTCGGGGCTTATATTATGCCCATCAAAATGGAGCTAGAAATGCCGATCTCAATATGCAAAGTGTTGCCAGTGAGGATTTGACCTCACTAGACAGCTTCCTGCGTTTCCTGGCCGAGTTCATCGCCGATGAACTGGAACTCGATTTAGAAGTGGAGAAACTATGGCACAGTTCGCTGCCATCAACCAGGAAATTGACCAAACTATTCAGGCGTTACATTTTGACTAAGGATGATAATCCAATCATTCTCGCTATAGACGAAGCAGATCGTCTGTTGCACTCTGGCTTCTCTGCGGATTTTTTCGGTCTAATTCGTTCATGGCATGACACCCGGTCTCGCGATGAAAGATGGAATAGACTTAACATTGTTTTAGTTATTTCTACAGAACCCTACTTACTTATCCCGGATTTGAGTCAATCACCCTTTAATGTTGGGTACAAAATTCAGCTAGACGATTTTGACGATGATCAGGTACGAGATTTGAACCAACGACACAACTCTCCCTTAAAAGAATGTGACATTCCGCAATTTATGACCTTACTAAATGGCCATCCTTATCTTACCCGTCTCGCACTATATACCCTGGTAACCGAACAATTAACTTGGACAGAATTGAATGATATCGCGGTCACCGCACAGAGCCCCTTTAGTGATCATCTACGACATCACTATCGCTTGTTGCTTAATAACCGAGACTTGCGAGTAGCACTGGAAGAAGTGATCAAACGAGAGCGTTGTAATAATGAGAAGGCGTTCTTCTGTTTACAACAAGCTGGTTTGGTGAAAGGAGTTGGAGACAAATGTGCCTGTCGTTGTGGGTTGTATCGTAGCTATTTTTCGGGCATACTCTGATGCGCGCACATACTCAGAACTCAGACTTTTTTGTCGTCGGCGGCGCAATGAGTTCCGATAAACCCTCTTACGTGCAGCGACCGGCTGATGAAGAAATTTTTCAATTGACTCAAGCTGGTGAATTTTGCTATGTCTTGGCCAGTCGACAAATGGGTAAGACGAGCCTCATACATCGTGCTGCTCATCGTCTGCGAAAACAAGATATCAGCAGCGTAATCATTGACTTAACCGGAATCGGCACTAAGGTTACCATTGATCAATGGTACCTTAGCCTTATCACTGAGATTGAACATCAGTTGAGCCTTTCTACTGACGCCGAAACCTGGTGGAATGAAAATGCAGCCCTTTCCCCGGCCAAACGTCTCATCAATTTTCTACGAGACGTTGTTTTGACTGAGATCAAGACACCCATCGTTATCTTTATCGATGAGATTGATACTACCCTTAGGCATTATTTCACTGATGATTTCTTTGCGGCTATCCGGTCCACCTATAACGAGCGGGCCAAGGAGCCTCGCTTCAAGCGGCTTACCTTCGTTCTTCTTGGGGTGGCTACCCCCTCTGATCTGATTAAAGACCAAGCTCGTACCCCGTTTAATGTGGGGCGGGGCATCGATCTACGTGAGTTTAGCCGCACGGATGCACAGGTTCTTGAGCAAGGGCTTGAACGAATTTACCCAGAACAAGGTCAGGCTATCTTCACTCGTATCTTCTACTGGACCAACGGTCATCCCTATCTCACTCAAAAACTATGCCAGGCGACAACTGAAAGTAGCGATAAGACTTGGACTGATGCGCAGGTTGACACACTGATTCAAGATATTTTTTTCTCTGAAGGTGAACGCCGGGAAGAAAACCTGCAATTTATCCACACAAATATTATCCGGAGTCCTCAACGTGCTAAACTATTGGCACTCTATCGTGACATTTACAAAGAAAAAAAAGTCATCGAGGACGAGCGTTCCCCCCCCCAAAACGATCTGAAACTGCTTGGCCTGATCCGAGTCGAGAATGGGTACTTGAAGATTCGCAATGAGATTTACCGCCAAGCTTTCAATATGGCTTGGATCAAAGCCAATACTCCTGTGAACCGGATGCGTATCTTTACCATATACTTTGTCATAAGTATGATGGTGATAACGGTATTGTGTATTACAGGTAGCTATTTCATATATCAGAAGAATCAGTTTGCAACGAATGAAGTCTTGGCTAATGCTTTCATAACCAGTTACAATACAACTACCAATCCAAATGTACGGCTAGATAATTTGGCGAACTTATTTAACGTACCCGGATATAGTAACCAAGCCGTTGAATTATTTTATGGCATTGCTCTTGCCGAAAGAATCGACCTTTTCAATCAGGCTACACAAGATTTACAACCACAGATAAGAACCGTTATTAAGGGAACTTACATATTATTGAATGGGATTGACACTAATGATGCACGCTTGTTACAAGCAATGCTTGAAGCACTTGATAAATCAGATGAAACCAGCAGAGTTTTAGCTAAAGAGATTGAAAATTGGTTGGCTGGAGTAAACGCCTTTGTAGATAAGGATTATACAGAAGCTCTAGCGAACTATAGCAGTGCTATTGGATCAAATGATGAAAACCCAGCTACATATTTTGAGCGAGCACAAACTTACATAGCAATGGAAGAACATGCTCACGCAGTTGATGATCTTAGTAAGGTTCTGGCTACATCACAACAGCTTGACTTAGGTGATCATTGGCGTGAACGAGTAAGACAAATAGTAGAAGATACAAGCCAACTTCACAGCCTTGTAAGAAACCATCCAGATATGGCCGAATTTCTTCCTTCCCCGACTATTACGCCGATACCACCATCGCCTATCCCCACCAATACTCCTCCTCCAACGGCTACACCAACATCAACAGCTACAAATACGCCAACTTCGACATTCACACCCGAACCGAATCCTCTAGGTGTATTTAAAGACTTTGAGTCCCCCTCTGATTGGTGGCCATTTGATGGACCATTTGACATGTTTAAGCTAACAACGACACAAGCATATGATAGCAATTATTCTGGGCAGTTAACATATGATTTTTCAAGAGAACCTATTGATTTGATATTATTTCCACCTCAATTGTTGGAAGGGCAACCTAACCAAGTTACAGCTTGGGTTAACGGAGATGGATCAGGTCATCTTTTGCTTCTTTTCGTTAAAGACAGTGCCGATGAATCTCGGCGATTCACGTTCGGCCAAATTAATCATATAGGGTGGGAGAAGATGACGGCCTACCTTGATACCAGCCATACTTGGCCGACGACAACAGTCAGCGAGCCTGGAGATGACCTCTTAGATTATCCCATCAGCTTTGAGGGTCTGGCTTTATATCAAGTTACAGATATTGATACTTCACCTATTACTGGAACTATTTACATTGATGATTTGGCCAGCGTTCACGACTCACCCCCTCCCACTCCAACCCCTACACCGACAGCAACATCTACACCTATTATTATAGGTGATGCGAGCATTGATTTTCGTGCCGATCGCACTATGACCGGTAGTGATGAATGCATTACACTGTCTTGGCATGTAGTGAATGTTCGGGCGGTATATTTACAAGGTAAACCTGAAATTGGAGAAAGGCCCGCTCATCAGGAATGCCCTAAAGTATCCACTACTTACGAATTACGTGTAATACTACGTAATGGCAAAATGATTACACCTCAGATCCCCGTAACTGTTATTCCTAAGCCTACACGTACCCCAACGACTACACCTATCCCAACGACTACACCTACCCCAACACCTACACTCACTCCAGTACCGACGATAACGCTTTTTTATACAAGAGCCCCTATACCAACTAACCCTCCCGATGGATATCCTATCACCAGATTTGCTTCACTTTCGTGGAAATGGACGGATGGCCCTTTGAAAGAAAACGAATATTTCGACGTCAGAATTTATGAAAAACTTGACGATTACGAAAAAAGCTTGAACCCTTTAATTACTTTAGCTGTAAGAAATAAAACTTCCGTTAATGTCAATGACAATATCTTGAAGTGCAATCAACTATATTATTGGTCTGTGCGAATTTCTGAGGCTGAAAATATAACCCAGGATGGGGTTATTGAAGGGTTTATAGGCGCTCGCAGTCCGGATAGTTATCCAGTAAAAACATTTCTATGGGGTGAAAACTGCGACTAGTGGGTCATTTATTAGTAGTCCTCACTCCAACTTAAAAAGATGTTTGCCACAAAAAAGGACGATGTTTGCTTGACCAACAGCTATAAAAACACTTTGGTAATAAAACATCGCCCTAAAACGATACTGACCAGCGCCAACCCAACCAGATCGCAGTAATGACCTTGCGGATCACACGCTGTTCAGCCTTCAGAGAAAGGCAAACTGTTCGCCTCCCCCTTTTACTTTCACTTTAGTGACATTCAGTTTTACTTGCTATTCAACCACCTTCACTTGCCGAAAAGCCGGTGTTGGCTGCGGCATCGTAGCCATATCCAACTCGCTCCAGGAGAGTTGCACCACGCCGCCGCCGACCTCAACCTGCATGATCTCCAGGTCGGTCTCGACCTGCTGCGGAAAATCAGGCAACAGCACCGGCTGCTGGATGGGCTTGAGTTTGCTGATTGCGGCAATCTCCATCCCGCTCCACCGCGTCCCGAGGCCGGAGCCTTGGGACTCCACCCGTTTGGACCGGCCCTGGGCCACCGCTTTCATCAGCGCGTCCATCAGGTTAGGCAGTTCCAAAAAAATACCTGCGCCCGCCTGTGCCCGGTACGGGTACCTGTGCCCTGTGGGTACAGGCGGGTAATGCCCCCCAAATCGTACTGCGTGTCGCTCGCTTGCGTGCCCCTGGCGGCGTGCCCTTGGCGGCGTACTGCGTGTTAAACCCAATACCCGTGAATGAAACTTCATATCTGTGGTAACTCCATCCTGCTTGTTAAATCTGGAGATGGCCATATGATTTTGAGTTCTTGTTCAATATTGCGCTTTTCAGATTTATGCTTTTGGC
>DAOUMU010000107.1:0-8098 GCA_034409055.1 Anaerolineae bacterium | reverse complement strand
CAGCACGGCTGCGGGCAGTCCGATCACCATCAATGTCACGGCCAACGACACGGACATTGACGGCAACCTGAACCCGGCGACGGTCATGGTGGTCAGTGGTCCGGCCAATGGAAGCAGTTCCGTCGATGCGGCCGGTCAGGTCACTTACACGCCGAACGCGGGCTTCGCCGGGACGGACACCTTCACCTACCGGGTTTGCGACACGGCCGGCGCTTGTGACACGGCCATCGTCACTGTCACGGTGACGGCGATCAACAATGCCCCCCAAGCCAATGATGACAAGGTCAGCACGGCTGCGGGCAGTCCGATCACCATCAATGTCACGGCCAACGACACGGACATTGACGGCAACCTGAACCCGGCGACGGTCATGGTGGTCAGTGGTCCGGCCAATGGAAGCACCTCGGTCGATGCAGCCGGTCAGGTCACTTACACGCCGAACGCGGGCTTCGCCGGGACGGATACCTTCACCTACCGGGTCTGCGACACGGCCGGCGCCTGTGACACGGCCATCGTCACCGTCACGGTGACGGCGGTCAACAATGCTCCCCAAGCCAACGACGACAGTGCCAGCACGCCTGGGAATACGCCGGTCACCATCAATGTCACGGCCAACGATACGGACATTGACGGTAACCTGGACCCGGCCACAGTCCGGGTGGTCAGTGGTCCGGCCAATGGAAGTACCTCGGTCAATGCGGCCGGTCAGGTCACCTACACGCCGAACGCAGGTTTCATCGGGACGGACACCTTCACCTACCAGGTCTGTGACACGGCCGGGGCCTGTGACACGGCCACGGTCACCGTTGTGGTTGGCTAAAAGACGCAGGTCACGATGAAGCCGCACGTGGGCGTGCTGGCTCCTCTTTCCAAGACTTGCTTCGAGCAAAATGATTTTCAAGCGTATTGATCAAGAGGCATTGCCTGGTGAAAGGTAAATATGTAAAACTGTCATCTGATTAGACAGACTTTAGCTTGTGCTAGAGGAGTCGAGGCTTTAGCCTAATGCTACTAAGAATTCGGATTTTTAGGCTCGAAGCCGGTCCGTGACCGGCGTCTTTGCCCGGAAATTGCCAGGTCACGGACCTGGCTTGAGCAAAACTTAGTGGCATTAGGCTTTAGCCGGGGATTCGAGGCCAACGACCGGCTGAAGCCTCGACTCCATACCTATTAGAGGCGGGTTCACTGAACGTTTACGGTGAAAGAGTCACCAATGCGGCTACAACTAACCACAATTTTGATATTATTGATGTTATTTGCTGGGGCCTGCCAGTCTGAGCTTACCGGGCATGGGGATGCTGCCGGGCATGGGGATGCCTCGGCTACGGGGTATGGGGATGCTGCCGGGCATGGGGATGCCCCGGCTACGGGGGACCCGGCTACTGCGGCCTGCCGGTCTGAACCGGTCCCCACGCCTTACCCAACCTATACTCCCTATCCCACTTATACGCCTGCACCTACCGGGCATGGGGATGCCCCGGCTACCACGCCCCCTCCGTCCGCTAACGAGCTGTCCGAGGCCGAGGTAGAGAGGCTGGTATGGCCGACCGGTCCCCGTGACGACGTAATTTCCTTTGAAGATGCGACCGATTTTATTGGTGAAACAATCACCGTGGAAGGGACGGTAGTCCACACTCACAATTCTGGCCGGGCTGTTTTTTTGAACTTCTCACGGGATGTTGATCATACGTTTACGGCCGTCATTTTTCCCGAAGATTGGGGCAAATTCCCATCGGCTCCGGAGGTTCTTCTTTACGGCAAGTTGGTCAGAATAGAGGGGCTCATCGAAGCGTATCAGAACACCCCGGAAATTATCATTCGGGACCCCTGGCAGATTGAAGTGGCCCTGACCCTGGGCCAACCCATTATGACCGCCAGAGGCACAGGAGGCACAGACGATTGTAGTTGTCAGCCAGGCCCAGAGGCTACCGGGCATGGGGATGATACCGGGCATGGGGATGCCCGGGCTACGGGGGATGGGGATGAGGGGCATGGGGATGCTGCCGGGCATGGGGATGCCACGGCTACGGGGCATGAGGATACTCCGGCTACGCCTACCCCGGAACCGGCTGATCAACCGGTTATTTCTTGGGAAGATGCAGCTTCTTACGAAGGGGAAGTCGTCACCGTGGAGGGGCATATTGTGGGTACTTACAACTCCGGGAAAGTTGTTTTTTTAAATTTTGCCGAGGATTATCGCACTACTTTTAAAGTGGTAATTTTCCCGGAGACTTGGCCGCTGTTTCCGGCTCCACCGGAGGATCATTATCAAAATAAAACCATCCAGGTGACCGGGCAAATCAAAATTTATCAAAATGCCCCGGAGATTATCGTGGACCAACCTGATCAGATCAAGATTATGGAGTAGCGTCCTTAATGATCCCTTTACCGACCATCTTGTTAATATTAGCGGCCATCAGCGTCGGGGCGACAGTGATCACGGCCATTGTTGCTTTTCGCTCCGAGCGCGAGGCCCGCAGCACGATCTTTCCGATTGTTAGAGAAGAAGAGACTATTCGGGCCCGGCGGGCTCGCGTTTCTATTTTCGTGTGGCTGGCCATTACGGCTTTATTTTTGGGGGGATGGTTAGCCACGCGCCTGGCCATCCCGCCTCCCTCCTTGCTAATTTCAGAGGCAGAACCAACCCAGCCCCCCGGTCAGGCCAGTGTGGTAACGGCATTGGCCACAGAAACGCCCCCCCTCGAGGTCGTCGAGCCGTCTGCCACAACTATGCGTATCGTCACCGGCGAAATTCGGCCACCAACCGATACCCCCCGGCCACCAGCAACGACCAGGCCGCTGCCTTCGTCTACGTCTACGCCCGAACCGCCGACAGTGACGCCCACGCCCGTACCGCCGACAGTGACACCCACGCCCGTACCGCCGACGGCTACGCCTACTCAAACCGCTGTGCCCCCCACCGCCACCCCAACCGAAACCCAAACACCGGCGCCCCCCACGCCTACGCCCACCTCGTTAGCCGAGGCAGCCAAGTTCCCCACTCCGGCCCCGCGCACCCCGGCCCCTGCCGAGGCCCGGATGGGGCCCATCCAATTTGGGACGGATATTACGCCTGAAATTGAGGCCGTTAATCCCGGGACGGTCTTTGCCGATGGCATCGAGGCTGTTTACGCAGTTTATCCCTTTAGTGGTATGGAAAGAGGGTTGGACTTTGCGGTGGTGTGGTATCAGAATGGGGTTGAGCTGGTCCGAGACGAAGGAGCATGGCAGTTTGGGGATAAGGCCCGCTCTTACAGTTTCATCGTGCCGCGCGGCCCGGGACTTTATAAATTGGAACTGTACGTTAACGACTCTGTCCTGGCTACCGGCCTGTTTGAGATTCGATAAGGGATGGGGCGTAATTGACCAGGATGGGCCTTAGAGGGTGTTTCTTAAGTCCAGATTTGGCGTATTTCCAGATCTCGGAGGTCTTACAAGGTTCTTGATAACCAAAGATCAGTGCAATTTGACCCATAATTTCCAATCAAAGTCACCTTTGTAGACCTCCGAGGTCTTTTTTGGGCCCGGATCTGAAATCGGATATTGAACTTGGTAGCTGTTATAGGTGTGGTGAGAAGGGTGTACGTAGTATAGCACTCCTGAAAAAGCGCTCCCCTGCCCCCGAAAGAGGGTGGGGGTGTTTTATTTGTGGGGTGATGGAGGGGGCTATAGCCTTTATCTGCGACCATGACTGGTCGAGGCATGTATTGAAGGAGATGGGATCTGAATTTGCCGATTTGCCTCCACTCCGGTGCGTTATGCGCCACACGCATGACGCACCGCTTGCCACCCTCAATTATCCCGCGTTCAACTCTAACAAATCCCATTTGTTCCCGTACAAATCCTCAAAGACCACCACCGTACCATAGGGCTCCGCTCGCGGTTCCTCGCTGAATTTGACCCCGCGTGACTTCATTGCCTGATAGTCTCGCCAAAAGTCATCCGTGTACAGAAATAGAAACACCCGCTCCCCGGTTTGATTCCCAATGTATTTCTCCTGCTCAGACGTTGACGCTTTGGCTAACAACAAATAACTCTCTTCGGACTTGGACGGCGTTATCAGCACCCAACGCTTTCCATTACCTAACTCTGTATCCTCAACCAGGTCAAACTGAAGTTTATGGGTATAATACGAGATGGCCTCATCATAGTCTCGCACCAGCAACGTAACATAACCTATCTTTTGCTTCATTTCATTCCCAAACGACAAATACCAAGTGCCGCAAAAACATGGTCTTATCCAAAGATTGACCAATGCTGATTGCTTTTTTAGGCAGTCCCCGCCTTATTATGTTCTAAATCACTAATGACGTGACTGTATTTGGCTCTTTTACTGCCAGCACTTATAGCCATGCTAATCGCCAAAGCTACTGCAAGCGCGGGTTGGGCGGCGTAAAGCCTCTCTTATCCTGCTGCCTCTCCAAGCTGAAAGTGAAAAATGCGTATTGGTTTGAACAAGCGAAAGATGGGGGCCATCCAACGAAAGGAAGCCATCCGCGGCTCAGGCTGGTCGAAGAATCCCCACTGGCCGAGCAAGTGGATGCCTTCGCCCCAGCCTTCTATCGCTTGGCTGCGCCAAAATCCCCAGTGCAAGAGGCCCGCAAATTTTGAACTGGAGAGTTGGCGGTTACCCAGCCATACGAAGAATGGCGTCCAGCCGTCGAAGACCAATTCCGCACCGGGGAAATGACCGCGCAGTCTAAGCACCAACGTTTTTACCTGGGCTTCCTTGAAGTATACGAAGACATTTTCGGCCAGGAAAAGAAAGGGGCGTTGAGAATGCACCTTTAACGTCTCCATCCAGGCGTCCTCGAGAACCGAACAGCCCAGCAGATGGTAGCGTTCCCCATCATCGCCGATGAACTTCCGACGCAGCCCGACGACATCCGGCAAATCCAGGTCATACCACTCCACCTTGCCGTTGTCCACCCGTTCGAAACGCGAATCAAGGCCACACCCAATGTGAACCACAACAGCTTCTGGGTGACGGCTGAGGAAGTCCCAGGCGTAACGGTCTATTTCCCGGGTGAGCATGATCCGCGCGACCTTGTTTGCCTCGAACATCCGGATCTTTCTGACCTGGTCGAAGTCGTAGCTCATCTGCTTCACGAGCGCTACGGCTTTCTCGTCCTTCATAATAGCATCTGGACGTTGCGATTCCATCGCCCGGTTATAGAGGGGAATGAGCAAAGTTTCAGCCACGCCGTTCAATGCTGGATCAACCATCCCGGACCTATGCATATCCAATCACCTGAATCAACCTTGCCGCCCAACGCTCAAAATCAGGCGATTGCGGACCAGCAAAGCTATGTTCAAGCCAAAACCAACTTCACAGGCACAACCAACTTCAAAAAATCGAAGGATCGGGTAGATCAGAAGCCTCACGGCTTCGTCGCCCCCTCAGAACCGCGCAAACGATTTTCACCGTACACGGCTCAAACAGCTCGGTCGATGAATATTTGGTTTCGTAATTGTTTAATCGCCCGCTTGACTTCAAACCAGTTGTTGTCGTGCCGGCTATCCAATTTGGTTACGTTTAGACTTTTCCCTCATTGTTCAACGATTACTCGACCACTTCATCGTCCAAACCACCTGGTAGAAGTCTGCATCCTTTCGGATTAGGTATGTACCCTATCTGACCAGTTATGATTTCCTGTTGCCTTTCGGCTGTCAGCGTTCGCTCGCTCTGCGTCTACCATCTCCTGCTCGCCAAGGAATTGTGTTTTCCTTACGGTCCACCTAGTCAGAGCCATTGAATTATGGCCCTGACACCCTATCGAGTTTACCAGTTTCCGCATTGAACGTATGGGTTGCTGTCTCTATGACAAACGACCGTAGACGACTTAGGGCCTTTCTCTACCCCGGAGACCGGGACAGTCCGCGCCAACTGCTACACTTTGGCTTTCCTTGTCTCACACTCCCGTCTCATCTCCTTTTCGGAAGCTGCCGATTACGAGGCTTACAAAAGTTCATTTTCTTACCCATATCATCTTACGCCTTGCCCGTCTTTCGGTTGGAGATACCGTCAGGCTTGGGCTTTGCCTCCCCTGCTTTTCACCCCGCCAGCCTAAACTAGCAACGCAACCGGAGAGTGGCGTCTACCCACTGCCTGGGTGTGGTGTTATCTTGTAAGTTACAGTCGATGGAGAGGTCACCCTCTCCACCTCTGCTTCAAATCCGTGCGTGCCTCTTTCGAAACACACGGCTCCTGAGTATCCGGGCTGTTGTCATCAGCACCGCCCATTCCGTTACCAAAAGGGGCCGCTTGGCAAATGCACCTTTGGGGCAACCGGCTTTCACTACGTCAAAGACGTGTGCCATAAAGCACTGGCCTTTTTCAAGCACCCTTGCCTTCCCGAATACCCGCCCTACGTCAGCCTATCCCAAGCATTACCAAGAAGGGCATTTGCTTCTTAGGGCATCCTCCCCCCTGGGGCATCCGGTTGGTTACCTACTCAGTCTTAGCTGAGAACCGTCAGGGGATTACTCCGTTCCACGTGCTGATTGGTCTGTGACCGTAGGACGGTACTTTACGCCGGGTTTGCTACGAGTGGACACCACATTCGGAGTGACAATGTGGCCTGAAACCTTTCCCTTTTGGGCCTGTCTCTTAACCAGCGTAGACAGGTTTTTGTTCACGACGCTTCAACCATACCTTCGCTTGCGCTGACCATAGCCACTTGCTAGACGGGATAGCAACGTCT
Organism: Anaerolineae bacterium; assembly: GCA_034409055.1. Classification (GTDB taxonomy): domain Bacteria; phylum Chloroflexota; class Anaerolineae; order 4572-78; family J111; genus DAOUMU01. Next base: position 1,394 of record DAOUMU010000107.1, on the reverse strand, counting down.
GGTTCGCCACTTTCCGCCGTTTCGCCCCGCTTCTACCCTTTGATGACCAGTCGCCGGGTAGGAGGCGATGCTTTCACTCCACCACCTGGAGGATAGGGCTTGATAAGTCACTTATTCAGTTGTCTTATCTCACCTACAACAACACGTAGTTATCAGGGGTTCTATGAACCCCCGCCGCTCTTCCCCACGTACCCATCGGTACGGTTTCCGAGTGAACGGATCACACCACTCCGTTCAAAGCGACCTCCTGTCGCCCGTAGCAATTCGCCTGCATTTTGATTGTTAGCTGGTGTTTTGGGGTAGAAACCACTGTACGTCTCCTCCCCAACAGCTACAAATTTAGTTAACTGCTACTACATTTAACCCTCTTATGTGTAGCTCTTTAGCGTAGCTTGCAAAACCATCATCTAATTGGTTAATAGCAGCCAGACATTTTTGTCCTTCAAATACCGTAATTATTAAAAATGCAAATACCATTTCGAGATTTTTTCTTAACACAACCTCGTTGTAGGGCTGTACTATCTTCAAACTGAAACCTCGAAACTCTATCAAATGCTTTAATGACTCAAAGCTGAAATTAGAATGTGAAGCAAACTGATTCAAATAATCTCGCAGAAACTTAAATTCGCCATCGATTATTTGAGCAATTTTACCTTCAGGTGGCAAATCATCATTTATGGCTTGTTCAACGTGTTGAGGGTCCCTTCGAAAGTAGCCAAGTTTTTCTATAGTTCCAATTAATGGGCGCAATATTGCTCCAGCCTCCTGAGCTAAACCGTCAAGTGCCAAACTGTACATACCTAATATAAAATTCCTAGCTTTGATAAGAGTAAGTGTACAGACTCTTGCAAAAGAAGAGTCTACTATCTGAAGGCGATTGATACACTCATCCAGACAGACAAAAGCCTCTTCTATTACCGCTGCTTCATTTCGCAAGTTACTATCAAGAGCAGCTATAGCTCGACTCCTTGTATCCCATAAACCCATTTTACAACCACCTGTGGATTTGAAGTAACCAGCTAACGCCGCCAATCAGCGGCTGCACGAGTAACCGATGCCATACGACAAGGCACTACACAAAACACCCCGCCGATAAAAAGCCAACTTCGCCAGCACAGTTTACCCCAATTTGCGGCACCATAACAGGCGACACCCCTTCGATAAAGTCGGGTAGCCGAGGGTCATTGCTGACCCTCAGCCCCCTAAGAACCAGCCCGTGCGAGTTACCCCGCAAGCGGCTCAAGCCTTGAGTACCGTTAGCAACGTCTTCGAGGGCCGCAATGAAACTGTCGTACACCAGTCCCCCTCTATTGACTTTGCTTGGGCTTGACCAACCAGGGTCAAATCCCTCGGTATCTCGGAGGATAGCCTGGGGTCAGCTTCTTACGCTTGCC
>DAOUMU010000106.1:0-22336 GCA_034409055.1 Anaerolineae bacterium | reverse complement strand
CTACGAAACCGCACGCCTTGAAATTGATACTCTCCTGGCCAGCCCCAATGTTACCCCCAATGAGCACCGCCTGGCTTTACACTGGCGTGGCCGCAGCGAATTGCAACTGGGTGACACGGCAGCGGCCATCGCTACCCTGAAACTGTTCCTTAAACAATATCCCAGCGATGAGTTAACCCGGGCTGCCCAATTCAATTTGGGGGTAGCCTATGAACAAGCGGGCCAATTCGAGGAAGCCATTAAGGTCTACCGGGGCAGCATTATTCCCGATGACCCCATCAACGTTTATATTTACGAACGCATTGGCGACGTAGGATTACACACCACTGCCTATACAGACACGATTGCTGCTTACCAGGCTGGCCTTGATTCTACTGAAGACCCCGGTTTTCAAAGTCATCTCCGCGAAGGAATAGCCCAGGTGGAGCTGTTACGGGACAATCCGACCGCAGCCATCGCCCAATATGAGGCCATCCTTGAGGTGGCCAAGATTGAAGCCTATCGAGCCAAAATTTTGCGCCTGGCCGGGGAAGCTTATCTGGCGGCCGGTAACCCCGCCATGGCCTATGAACGTTATCTTGAAGCCGTCAACCGCTATCCAGAGGCCTATGACAGTTATTTAGCCCTGGTGGAGTTGGTCAAAGCCGAGGTGCCGGTTGACGAATTTCAACGGGGCCTGGTTGACTATCATGCCGGGGCTTATGAGCCGGCTATTGCTGCCTTTGACCGCTATCTGAACACCACGCCAGTACCCACCACCACTTTGGCCGCCTCGTCGTCCAGTCTCCTGACCGCTCCCGCTCCGGTCACCCCCACCACAAACCTGACCGCCACCGACACGATCACCGATACGTCTCCATCGGCATCAGTCGAGCCAACGCCATTACCTCATGCGGCTGAGGCCATCTGGCTAATGGCGCTCTCCTGGCAAGCCTTGGGACGGTACAACAGCGCCATTATGACTTTCCAAAAGTTGATCGACGAGTATCCTGACCATCCCAACTGGGGTCAAGCTCATCTTGAAATAGGCCAGGCACTCATTAATCAGGATAATATCAGCCGGGCCAAAACGACCTTCCGCGATTTTGCGGCCAAAAATCCAAATCACCCTTTGGCCGGTGAAGCGCTCTGGCACGCCGCTCGCCTGGAGTTGGATGGCGATTTATTGGCCGAAGCCTACGCCAGTTTACGTGAGTTGGCCGACACCTATCCCAACAACGACTATGCCGACGACGCTCTTTACTGGGCCGGACGGGCAGCCTTTATGCAAGAGGATTACGAAACGGCCATTGCCATCTGGGCTGATCTGGCCAAAAACTACGCCACAAGCAGCCTGGCCAGCTTTGGCAGCTATTGGCAAGCTAAAGCGCTGTTGATATTGGATCGAATTGACGAAGCTAAAACCGTCCTGAATCGACTCGCCCAGCAGACCACTGATTATTACCATCTCCGGGCTCGTGACCTGCTAATAACCAACAGCCAGCCCGGTTCTGTACCCCTGATCCTGCCCTCCCAGGCGAAATTGAGCCGAGAGCAGACTGAGGCCGAAACCTGGCTGGGGGAGTGGCTGGGTTTGGCTGATACTAAAAATCTGAGTGTACTTAGTCCGCAGGTCCTTGACGACCCGGCTTTCCAGCGTGGTCAGGCTTTGCTGGCTATTGGTTTACGTGATGAAGCCCTGGTTGAATTCGAAACAGTCAAAGAGAATTGGTGGGAGAACCCTGTGGCTATGTATCAACTTTCTATCTATTTTCGTGACCAGGGCATGGGGCGATTAAGTATCACTACGGCGGCAAGATTAATTTTTCTTTCCCCGGCCAGTGGAGCAGAGAAGGCCCCTCTCTTTATCCAGCGCCTGATGTATCCCATCTATTTTGAGGATGTTATTTTTGCCGAAGCAGAACAGTACGACCTCGACCCAGCCCTGATTATGGCCATTATGCGCCAGGAGAGTCTATTTGAACGGGCGGCTGAATCAAAAGCCGGAGCGCGAGGGCTCATGCAAGTTATGCCGGCTACGGGTGAATATGTAGCCGAGCGCGGCGACTTTGGCCGCTATTATGCTGATCAACTGTGGTTACCTTATTTAAATATAAAGTTTGGCACCTGGTATATCAACCAGCAATTGGGCATCTTTGATGGGAATCAATTCGCTGCGCTGGCGGCCTATAATGCCGGGCCGGGACACGTCCTGGAATGGGTCAAGACTTCCGATGATCTGGACATTTTTGTGGAGTCTATTCCGTTTTGGGAGTCTCGCCTGTATATTAGAAATATCTACATTAATCTGGCCGCTTATCGCCGTATTTACGGCGTGCCAGACACAGCCGCCACCAATAACTAGTTTCTGTTGTAAAACGTGACCAGGATATCCCTATGCCCGCCGTAGACGCATAGGGATGCGTCTACTACAAGGTGCAACAAGAACTAACTGGCGACGAAACTTGGTATGACCTAATAGTCCCGTTTTATGTTGTTGTTATATCCTCTCTAATTATGGTATAATAGCTCAGTTAAAATTTATTCCTCTGGCGACAGACAATAGAAATTTGTCACCTAAAGTTTGAGAGGGCTGTTAACTTTGCTTAGTTTTCTTGGTAGCCAAGCCGTAACTGTAGCCTATTATTTATTTACACTTTTTGGCATAGAAGCCGCCCTGGTTATTGCCTGGGGGCAATGGCAACGCACTGATTCTTTTCGAGCGCGCCGGCTCACGGTTGTTTTTGGCAGCCTCACTGTTCTGCGCTTGATGCTGCTGCTATTGCTGCTGGTCGGCAGCAGTTCATCTGAGATCGTTACCTTGTGGATTCCACCCTTTGAACGGGTCATGGCAATTTCTAGCCTGGGATTTCTTATTTGGGGCTTTACCCCCTTCTTGCGCGAGAAAGGATTTATGGGCACCACCTTGCTGGCCATAAACACCGTTTTCGCCTTTATCTTTTACTTTTTGGCGGCGGCTTTCTGGGACGGTGATAATTTCAACCAAAGCTGGGCAGAAATTGTTTTTGTAAGCTGGCAAGTCATTCTGGTTCTGTTTGGCGCTGTTAACTGCGCTATGAAAATAGATGACGAACGCACCTACGCCCTGCTTAGCTTTGCCACTATGTTTGTGGGCTATCTCCTCCACATTTTCACTGCTTCGAGCTACCCGGTGCCCCATAACCCGATTTGGGTGCGCATTGCCGAACTGATTGCTTATCCCCTCTTTGCCGTGGCTGTGTACCAGGGGGCGATCCAGTCCCTTACTGCCCGTACCCAAGAATTTCAAAACTTGAGCCAAACCTCGCTGGATCAAGTTAAGGGCCTCATCGGTCTTTTTGAGGCGACGCAGGAGGTAACTGCGTCACTCGACTTATCCATGGTCTTAGATGGGGCGGCCCGGAGCGTGGCCAAGGCTCTGGAAGCGGATCAATGCGCCATTGTCTTGCCAGACAACGGTGATGACATGTCTCAGCTTCGGCTGGTTTCTATCTACAACCCCAGCCGTAAAGGGCGGGGCGAATCTGTCAGCTTTCCTTTGAACGATCAGCAGGCGATCAAGCATGCCATCAAGCGAAAATATCAAGTCCAGATTGACGAATATCAAGATAACAACCAGATTCGACTGCTCTTTACCCTTATGGGTGCCCACGACGTTGGCCCCCTACTTATTCAGCCGCTCCTAAAAGAGGGTGAGCCGATTGGGGTGCTTATCCTGGGCAATGCCATTTCAAAGCGCGTTTTTACCACGACCGAGGCTCAGCTCTGCAAAACGTTGGCCGACCAGATTTCCATTTCTATTGATCATGCCAAGGAATATGCGGCGGCTTCAGCCAAGGCCCAGCAATTATCCTGGACTCTGCGTAACCAGGAATTAGAGGCGGGCAAACGCCGGGCGGCGATGGAAACTGAGCTAAAGAAGAGTCGTGAGGAGGTGTCTCTCTTTGCTCAACGGCTGTATGAGTATGAAACAGCCGAAAAAGCCAATGCAGAGACCCTCAAGCAAGCTCGGGCGCGGGTGGCCAAATTAGAAAAGGCTATAGAGCGGGCTAAAGTAGAGATTGAAAAAGCGAGCCAGAAGGATAAACAAATTACAAATTTGTCAGCCGAGCTTGATGAACAGACAAAACGGTTGGCAGAATTGAAAGCGGAACGCGAGAACTTATTGGAGAACATCGAACAGTTGGAGCAAGACACGGCCGAAACTAAACAGTTGAATGAGGCTCTCACGGCTGCCAACAAGCGGGCCCGTAAATTGGCCCGGGCCTTAAAACAAGCTCGCTCCCGGGCCCAACAAGCTGCTCCGGTACCGGCCACTCTATCCAGTGCTGAGGTCAGCGCTCCCCTGGAGGATTTGAGTTGCGGCGTGATCATTGGTGATGTCCACGACAAAATTAATCGGGCCAACGCGGCCGCAGTGAATATGCTTGCCCCGAGTCATACCAAACTGATTGGTAGCGAACTTACGTCCATTTGTGAGGATGAACGCTGGCACAAGGCCGTGGAACAGATAAAATCTCAAAGCGAACCCATGGTGACCACCACCTTGAAGGTGGGTGATCACATTCTACGGGCCACGATTAGCCCTATGGCCTCTTCTGATGGTGATGGCAAAGAGGGCACCGTGACCATTCTTTATGATATCACCGCCGAGGTCGAAAGTCAGCAGGCCAGGGATGAGTTTGTCGCTTCGCTATCGCAAGAACTACGGACCCCGATGACTTCTATCACCGGCTATACAGATCTACTGCTCGGCGAGTCGGTTGGGGTTATTGGTGAGATGCAACGCAAATTTTTGCAACGCATCAAAGCCAACATCGAGCGAATGGGGACTATGCTGAATGATTTAATTGGGGTCACGGCCATTGATGCCGGTCAATTAGAAATTCGACCTTCTGTGGTGGATATGGCCGAAATCATTGAAGATACCCTTATTGGGGCCAGGGCTCAATTGGAGGAAAATGAAATTACGCTCAACATGAGCTTACCTGAAGATATGCCCCCGGTCGAAGCCGATCCAGACTCGGTGCGCCAAATTATGAGCAACCTGTTGGGCAATGCCATCAAATCGACCCCGGCCGGCGGCACCATCGAGATATCTGCTGCCTATGAAGAAAGCACCGCAACCGCTGCTGAAGAGGAAACCACCCCCTTCTTGCAGATATCAATCCGTGATTCGGGCGGTGGGATCGCCGAAAAGGACCTTGACCGGGTTTTTGAAAGATTTTACCGGGCAGAACGTCCCTTGATCGAAGGACTGGGGGAAACCGGGGTAGGCCTGGCTATTGTCAAATCGCTGGTTGAAGCCCATGGGGGGCGTATATGGGTAGAAACTGAAATTGGCGAGGGCTCGATTTTCCATTTCCTCTTACCAATCAGCGAGCAGTTTGATGACCCCTGGTTGGAAGTGGATATTCCTCCGCTCGATCTTAACTCCGACTCGCTAGGTCCACTCTAAAAGCGAGGTAAAAACGTGTCTACTCCAACACCTTCAGCCAATGGAAACGAAGCCGCTTCTTCCTTTCGGCGGGTGGCTATTGCCGCTGGTACGTTGATCGTGGTGATCCTGACGGTCGTCATCGCTCTATTTTTGGCAGCCCAAGACCTGCCGAGAGAGGAACCAACCCCCGTGGCCGTGATCAGTCCAACCCCTACGGCCAGTCATACGCCAGTCCCTGTGCTCGATACCCTTACCCCCACCCCCGTACCGACTGATATCCCCTCGGCCACGCCTACAACACCATCTGTCACCACAGAACCCACGACGCCCCCACCTCCTCCTGCTACCTCCACCGACACTCCCGTACCCCCAACGATCACCTCCACCTCAACGCCCCTGGTTATTGTGGTTACTCCCACCCCTCCGCCAGCCCCTCCCCCTGAAGCGACGAGCGGCGTCTGCCAGCCACCTCCAGACTGGGTCACTTACGAGGTGCAACCGGGGGACACGTTCAATTCACTGGCGACCCGAACCAACACCAGTGTGTTTGACCTACAACAAGTCAATTGTTTAGACTCGTTCACCCTGCAGGTTGGCCAAATCATTTACTTACCCTTTACCCCGCCGACCCCAACAGTGACCCATACGCCCAGCCCCACTCAAAGACCGGGGCCTACCCTCACCCGAACGCCTACGCCGATTAGACCGCAAATTGATAGCGTCACTCCCAATCGGGTGGATGAACGCACGGCCGAGAATGAAGTCATCATCACCGTTCTGGGCAAAAATTTCAGGTCGAGAGAGTCTGGCTTCAAAGTTGAGCTTAAGGGGCCGCAGAGTGTCGTACTTAAACTCGGTCAGGCCAGATCCGATACGAGTTTTGAAGCCATTGTGCCCCCCGACCTGCCCCTGGGCAATTATGATTTGGTCGTCACTAATCCCAATGATCGGGCCGGCGTGAAGCCGTCAGCCTACACCATCGGTCCAACGGCCGATCGCCCGACCGATACCCCCGCTCCCGCGCCCGATATTATCCGCTTCACCCCCACCTCAGGTAAAATCTCGGCAGAGATTGAACTGACCGTTCAGGGTAGAAATTTTAGACCCAACGAGCCCGGCTTTAAGGTTGAGCTTCAAGCCACCGATGGGGGATCAAAGGTGGAACTGGACCTGGGTGATATTCGCACAGACACCAGTTTTGAGGCCATTATCCGGGCTGACACCCTGCAACGAGGCGATTACGATTTAGTGGTCACCAACCCCGACGGCCGCAGTGACATCGCCTCTGAAGAATATCGGGCGATAGAATAGGGTCCTGGCTCTTCTGCTGCTTGACCGATTATATCCGATACATTATACTCTCTCTAAACAACCATCTCCAAGCAAAGGTTTTGGAGGCACAGGATATGAGTTTTAAAACCAAATCGACTCTTTATCGGCAGCCAAGTTATGTAATGAACGCAGATGGGGAGCCCGAGGCTGTTCTGATTGATATTCCAACCTGGAAAATGATCTTAGAGTACCTGGAGGATGTTGTCGATAACCAAATTCTGCGTCAAGCCATTGACGACTTGGAAGAATTGGCCAAGGGCAACCGTCCTTCCGGCTGGCAAACCTGGGAAGCATTCGAAGCAGAGTTAGACGCCTTGGAACAAGCTGGTGAGTTACCAGATTGATGTATCCCCCACAGTCCAAAAAACGATCCGGCGTCTTCCAGGAAACGTCCGCCAAAGAATTCGCCGGACGATTAAAAACCTGGCTCAAGACCCCAGACCGCCCCGTAGCAAGGAATTAGATTTCCCTCTGGCTTTTGCCGAGCCTCGACGCTTACGCCTTGAGCGATGGCGTATCATTTACGCCATCATTGAAACAGATGTAAATTTGGTTGCTGTCGTCGCTGTACGAAAACGTCCCCCCTATGACTACGCGGATTTAACTGAATTGTTTGCCGACATCCTGGAATAAAAAAATTTCCATGTTAATTGAATTGGCCATTGGTGATGCATACGGGGCCGGTTTTGAATACGCCTCTGCCGACATCGTTGAAAAATACAATAATCTTTCGGGATATTACCAACATCCACGACATAACATTCACCCAGGCGCTTATACCGATGACACCCAGATGAGTCTGGCCATTGCCGAAGCAATTGTGTCAGGCGACTCCTGGACACCCGAATTGTTGGCTGGTCGTTTTGTGGATGCCTTTCAACGCGACCCCAGAGAAGGCTACGCGGGTGGATTCTATCAGTTTCTTCTGAGCGTTCGTGACGGGCAAGACTTTCTGGCTCGTATTCGACCAAACAGTGACAAAAACGGCGCGGCGATGCGGGCGGCACCGATTGGGGTATTCAACACGATTGATGAAGTTATTGAGAAATGCCAGATCCAGGCGAGGCTTACCCACAACACGCCAGACGGTATGAACGCTGCGGTAGCCACTGCTTTATCCGCCCATTATTTTCTCTACCGACTCGGCCCTAAGGCTCGTTTGGGACACTTTCTTGAGGCGAATGTTCCCGGCCCCTGGTCGAAACCATGGTCAGGAAAAGTTGGTTCTAAAGGCTGGATGTGTGTCCAGGCGGCAATCACGGCGATTACCGAATGTCGTTCGATGAGTACTTTGCTCAAACAATCTGTTTCATTCAGTGGAGATGTAGATACCGTCGCCGCCATTGCCCTGGCTACGGGTGCCTGCTCTGAAGAAATTAAGCAAGATTTGCCGGAGCAGTTATATCAGGGCTTGGAGAACGGTGCTTTTGGTTCCGACTATATCAAAGATCTTGACGAGCAACTCCTGGCGATGTGTTGTTGAATGGTTGTGGGGTATGGCCAGTTATTAGGGAAGCTGCGTCAAAAATCCCTTCACGCGGCCAAAAAACACCTCCGGCGTTTCTATGTAGGGGAAATGACCACAATTTTCCAATAGAACAAATTCAGAGTTCGGAATATGCCGGTGAATCTTCCGGGCAAACTCTGCCGGGATGGGGTCATCAGCACCGTGGACGATCAGGGTTGGCCTGTCGATGACAGAGAGTTCGGCGTGGAGGTCGTAATTGCCCAAATAACTCCACATCAGGGAATTAACGGCCAGATTGTTCATGGCCGTCTGTTCGTTCAGTTGGAGGGTCAGTTGATCGCTCAGAGATCGATCGTAGAAGTAAGGCCGGAAGAGCGCTCTGAAAAAGGCATTCATTGCTTCGGGCCTGCTTTTTCTAAACCCCTCGGATGCCTGCAACCGGTTCAAGGCCAACCGGTCATCCTCGGTCATCCGGCCTTGCAGACTTGCGCTGAACGCCGGACGAAACTCCCAACTGGCCCCGGCTGAACCGACCAAAATCAGAGCATTCAGGTGCTGGGGATATCGAATGGCGTAGAACATAGCCAACAGACCACCCCAGGAGTGGCCCATCAGGTTTATCTGCTCCAACTGCAAGGCTTGCCGGAGACCCTCTAAATCTTCGACAAAATTATCGATTGTGATCGAGGTCGCATCAGCCCGGCCTGAGGAGCGGCCACTGGCCCGCTGGTCGTAGAAAATCAATTGGTAATCTGCGGCCAATTGGGCCATCTGGGGCAGCAAATAGGTGTGGTCCAAGCCCGGCCCCCCATGGAGGATAACTATCGGTTCTCCTACACCAACGCTCTTGTAGTAGAGTTCGACGCCGTTTACTTGTTGGAAACCTTCTTCGACATGCATAGTCGTCTCCTGAGCCGGAGGTAAGGGGGTATGAGTTGGTTCCGGGGTCGCCTTGCCCAAGGGAGTACAGGCAAAGAGCAATAATCCTGAAATAATCATAACAACTATTTGCTTCATTATCGCAGTAAATGTTCAACCACCAGCAATTCTTATTTTCTACCGACCACACCTGACCTTTTTCCAGCCAAAATCTGGGTTAAGGTCAAGCTTCAGGGATTTCTCGCATTCGCTCGAAATGGCATATAATCAACAGATTCCTCACCCCCCATTTACCGCCAAACAGGAAGCATTTCGTCACGGGTCGGCGGTCGCCTGCTCATACACCCATTCTTCAAACAGGGGCGTCAAGTCGCAGTCACAATGTTCCTCGGCCAGAGCCTCAAATTCGTCGCCGGTAGCGATATCCCATTGGTAAGTTTGGTAGTAGTCACGCAAAAATGCCTCAAACACATCCTGGCCCATCGTTTCGGCCAGCGTTTCGACAAAAAGGGGCCCACGTCCGTAGACAATGGCGCTATATTCTTCAGGCGTATAGGCCCGGACCGGCATGCCGATGGGAATATCGGCCCGATCAACACGGTCCCAACGTCCTTCTACTGAACGACGAAAACCGGCTACCCCCGGCGAACCGTAAACGTCGGCATAATAGAGCAGGGTGGCATATTGGGCCAGGGCTTCGTCCAGCCAGGGCTCATCCACCTGGTCATTGCCGACCACATTGTAAAACCATTGATGGGCCACCTCGTGAGCAACCACCCCTTCCAAGAGGACACTGGCCGAGGTACTTCTAACTGTCTTGGTTTGATCATAGAGGTCAACCAGGATAGCCACAAGGCCGGGATATTCGACCCCCAGGGCAAAGGTGGTCGTACTGACCAGGTCGAATTCGGTATAGGGATAGGGACCAAAGCGCTCGTTGAAACTTTGCAGGGCCTTCTCCGTCTGATCCAGGGCCAGTTCAGCGCCGTCGGCCAACTCGGCCGGGACATAGCTGTTAATCGTCGTCTGGCCCAGGGTGCGACTGGTCACGGTGTAACGATCGCTGGCGGCCAGGTAGAAATCGCGCCCAGGACCGGCCACATAGGTCACCACTTGCTGATTGTCCTTATACTCCCGGCTGAACTCGATCCCGGAGGCCACCAGGGTTGGCGTCACGGGCGCGGTGACGCGGACCCGGTAAAAACTGGCGTCGGCATAAACCACATCTCCAATCTGCGGGGCAATTTCTACATTCCAGCCTTCGTCGTCGTACACGGCCAGCATTGGATAGAAATGGGCCAGGGCCAACACGTCACCGGCAAAAGCAAAGGTGCCGTAGTTTCCCCCTTCCGCCTCAGGGACCACCACGCTGAATTCCATCTGGACGACGACTGCTTCGCCCGGAGGTAAGACCGGCGATAACGGCAGACGCATAGCACTATCTTGTAGCTCGTAAATTGGCTCGACGACCCGGTCATTCACTGTCACCGTCTGTATCGTGGTAGAACCACCGGTCAGGTTTGGAAACAACCGGAAATAGAGCTCGGACAACGATTCATCTTCCCGGTTGGTGTAGAACACCTCCTCACGCCCCTGTAAATGCACCAACTCATCGCTAATTTCGAGATCAAGGTGGTAGACACTCGCCCCAGGTAACTGCGCCAGCACGGCCTGCTCGGTCTCGATCAAGCCAGGGCGAAAGGCTGAGCGGTCTACCCAGGTAACGTCGAAAAGAGTGGGCGCAGGCAAGCGGGCTCCAGACAGGGTCAACGCTTCCGGCTGTTCCGAGTCGGTTTCGGGAGCAGAGGAAGTGACCGTTAGTGGGTTTTGGGCTTCCGGGTCGGGCATCAGGACCAGGTCGAAAATGCCCTCGGTCTGCCCCTCGACCGGGTAGTACTGCGTGACCAACGGTTGATAACCGCCGGCGGTGACGCGCAGGTGAAGATGGGGCGGTCGCCCGCTATAGGGTGGCGGGAAGTTGCTCTCAAACTGATACGAACCGGAGTCATCAGCAAACAGGGTGGCCCGATGCTCGTCGTCATATTGGCCGTTCGGTCCGGCCAACCAGAATTCGAGCTGCGCCCCGGCGATAGCCGTACAGTCTGCGCTGGATCGAACGACACCGCTTAAGACGTGTCCCTGGCCAACCTGCGCACGCTGGGGCGCATCGGACACGTAGAATGGCCCCAGGGCATCCGGTCGAGTGGATTCACACGAGGCGGTGGTAGCAGGAGGTGTCGTCGGGGTCTCAGTCAGTTCCACGGTAGCCGTCTGTGAGGACACGGTAGGCAAAACAGGCGTGGGCGAGGCTGGCTGCGGCGACGGGGTTGGCGAAGCCAGGGGCGTGGGGGTGGGTGAAGCCGGTGAGGGGGAAGGGGTCGTCACGGCTTGGGCAGACGGCTGCCCGGTGGCCGGCTGAGCTGTGGCTATGGGCAGGGTATCCGTGGGCGATACAGCCAACCGGGCCTGACCATTGCATCCGGCCAGAAACAGGACTATGACCAACAGGCTGCATCGACGCCACCAACCCGGCGAGATGAAATCAAGTTTATCCATTGTTCGTTTCCCAAATTTCGCGCATTTTTTGTATCATCTCAATAATCCGAGGTGGGGTAGGGGCGAGGCAACTCGGAGAACAGGTTGTTTGCTTCGAGACTCTCAATCCGAGTTGCCGCGCCCCTACTTTTTGAGAAGATACCATTTTTTCGGGAACAGTGTGCCACATCGAGATTAAGATGAGCTTAACATAGCTGGCGACGTGTCATCTGGCTACTTTTGGGCCACATACACCGTCCATTCCTCGGCATCGTACAGCGGCAAGCCATCCCAGACTGGATAGACGTCGACCGACTGGAAGCCGGCTTGTTTTAGCATCTGGATCATCGTCTCTGGTGCATACGTTTGATCACAAAGCGAAATTTCGGTCAATTCCCCTGTTTCCAGATAGATGATGTAATATCGCTCGATTGACGTCTCTTCAGCCTCATCCCAGAACCGTTCGCCTAAATGCAAAAATGGCTTGTCGCCCCATAAACCGGTATCATCGGTAAACCACCAGGTGTTGTCGGTTTTGTCAACCTTATTCTGGTCGAGTAACTCGATACATAATTTGCCCCCCGCTTTGAGTGATTGGGCAACGTTGGCTAACAGCACCTGGGCCTCCGACCGGGTAAAAACGGCCAGTTGCCCATAGAGTAAGATAGCCGCGTCAAAATTGGCCTCGCTGTAATCCATTTGCCTGACATCCTGCTCCACAAAAACACATTGAGTGGCCACCCCCTCGCTCAGGGCCAGGTCTCTGGCATAGGCAATCGAAGCCGGACTGAAGTCCATTCCCGTGACGGTGCAGCCCTGGCGGGCAAACTCAACCGCATAGAGACCCGGCCCACAGGTGACGTCAAATAGCTGGGCCCCGGCTTGCAGTCTCAGCTTTTGCCATAGCCACTCAATCTGCATAGCCCGTTCTGCCTCTACCCGGGAAGCTGCTCCGTGGGACTCATCCAGATGCTCACGCAGCATGCGCTCAGAAAAGACCGGCTCATTCCAGGGCAAGTTGCCCCCTTGAGTCCAGGGTACGGGCTGGCTGGAGCGGTGATGTACTTTCCACAGGGCTTTGGCTAATGAATGATTGATGTTGTCTATCATGTTTACTCCTATCGTCAACAATATTTCGACCTGTGCAATTAGTTCACCTTCCCGGAGCTACAGTGGGCCTTACTGGACAAAATATGGCTACCATTACAAATTTTGGTCCAATTAAAGCCACTTTATAGCTTCCGGGAAGGTTGTTTGCCTCCCAAGGTTACAATATTTTACACCAGTTTGTTAATCAGCCCATTCTATAACTATTTTCTAATTATTTCCATACTTAGACGTAAATCAGGACGGGGTCAATAATTTCGTTATCGGCATTCGAAGGACGCCGGGGCCCTCAATGGTCTGGACAGGCGGAGCTGGTTTTTTGGAACCAAATAGCCCAAAAGTTATTCATTGCCGAGATACCTGCTGATCCGAGGAACACCCAGCCCTGGTCCTACACAGAAATCTACTCGTGGAGTACCGGCGACGAGCACGAAGGACTGGCCAAAGCCGACATTGACGGAGACGGGCAGGTTGATATTGTCGGTGGTGGTCGCTGGTTTAAGCATAACGGTGGTACAAGCTATACGGCTAATGTTATCGACGACAGCCAGCGGTTCACACGAGTAGCTGTGGGCCAATTGAAAGGAGGCGACCGGCCCGAACTGGTCTTTGTAATCGGTGATGGCGTGGGGCATTCACCATCCTCAACAATATCCCAAATGGCGACGGTGATTTTTTGCAGGGCGTGGCCGCCGCGCAATTTCAGGAGGCTGGTAATCTTGAGGTTGCCCTCTCGTGGCACGTTGCCAATAAGGGCGTACAAATGCTGACTGTAGCCAAGACCGGCCCTGGCTGGGCGAGTTCCACCTGGTGGCCATCTACAATCGCGCTCTCAGCCAGGCCGAGGTCAGCCAGAACTTCGCCGCCGGTCCCAACGGTACCGCCAACCAGCCTACTCCAGAGCCGGATGAGTTACCTGCTGCTTCAGAACAGCATCTTGCATATCACTCACACACGGGTGACCAGGCTAATGCCTCTGCCCGTTCGTTGGCAATCTGTATACTCTCACCAGTAACGAGATCAAAGATGTAGATCCCCTCATCCTCATCCCTATTGAACGGCTCCTTATCTGTACTGAACGCAAGCCACCTGCCACCAGGCGACCATTCCAATTTATTTACCTGCGCCATGACAAGATCAATACGCTCATCGTCAGCAATGCTGTAGACTGCTGCAAGGTCAGAGTTGACACAAGCCAACCAGTTGCCATCCGGCGACCACTCACAATCTGGAAATTCGTCCAGCGGTAAACGAGTTAGATTACCACTCGGCCAGCTTACGATATAGCGATGCTTACGATCGTAACCGGGAACGATGTCGTTAGAGATGCCAATATATCGACCATCCGCAGACCACCCCAAACGCCTCGGACATGCCTCACTCTCAAAGTGGGTAAAAAGGGTTACGCTGTCGCTATTGGGACGGGCCAGCCAGAGAGTTGTTTCACCATCCTGATAGCGGGCAAAGACAAAATGCTGCGAATCTGGGGACCAAGCAGCCTCCCCGATACAAACCTCATTGTAGAAGCTTGCATAGAGAGGGCGTAACTCGTTTCCATCTGATCTGGCAATGTACTGACCGTATTCAGAACGAGAAACGTCATAGGCAATGAAAGCGATCCATCCCTCATCGGGAGACAGCAATGCCCCAGTCAGATCAAATGCCCCAGCCAGATAAGTCAAATCAAAATCCGGACACAAGGCCCACGTTCGCTCTCTACTACTCACGACCATCATGGGTGACCACCATAGATGATACGACCACCATTTACCGTCAGACATCTCGCGCGAGAAACACTCGGAGATGCAACTGTGCGATTTGGGGGCATAGAAGCCGCTGCAACCACCACCTGCGCCAGTTTCGACCGGCCTTAAATCAAACGTGCAGCTACCAGTGCGGGTACAGTATTCAATCCAGAGATACTGACCGTCAGGCGACCAGCCGCTACCAGACCCTAATGATGAGTCAGCCAAAAACCTTTGATCTGTTCCATCTATTTTTAGAAGATAAAGGTTGTTAGCCCACACAAACTCACGCTTCGCTCCACCCCTGCGCACGCTCGACGGCCCGCTGCCAGCGGGCATAACCGGCGTCGCGTTGGTCGGCGGAGAGGCGCGGTTCGAAGGTGGTGTAATCGCCGGGGAGGGGGGGCAAATCGGCCAGGGTTGGCCAGACGCCGGCCCCTAGCCCGGCCAGGAGAGCGGCCGCCCGGGCCGCTGTTTCGGTAAAAGCAGGGCGTACCAGGGGGATACCGATCAGGTCAGCCTGTATCTGGCAAGCTTCGTCACTGGCGGAGATGCCGCCGCCCAGACTCAACCGTTCAACCCGCAACCCCGTCTCAGTGGCGATGGTCTCCAATATGGCCCGCACCTGATAGCCAAGGGACTCCAAAAAAGCCCGCACGATATGGGTCCGGCTGCTGCCGAGGGTTAAGCCTAAGATGGTACCGCGAGCGGTGGGGTCGTTATAGGGTACGTTGAGGCCGGTAAAGGCAGGCACGAAAATCACCCCAGCAGAGTCGGGGACAGAAGCTGCCAGAGGCCCTACCTCGTCGTACCGGTCAAACAAACGGGCTTGCTCTTTCATCCAGCGAATGGCTGCCCCGGAAACGGTGGTGTCGGCCTCCAGGCAATAGGTGTGGCGGATTGCGGATTGCGGATTGCGGATTGCGGATTTTGAATTGAGAGGTGGAGATTGGAGGTTGGCTGCTGGTAGAGACCAGGCAAAGTAGACGTTGAGCTTCTCTTGCTCCGGCGCTTCCTGGCCCAGCAAAACATTGACGAACGAGGCAGTGCCGTGACTACATTCGGCGTCACCCGGCTGGCGGCAATCGTGGCCGAAGAGAGCCGCCTGCTCATTGCCGATGGTGGCCCAAACGGGTACGCCGGCCACGGCCCCGTCAGGGGCGGTGATACGCAGCGTCCCGAAATGATGTACAGTGGGCACTACTTCGGGTAAGGAGGCCGGGGGAATACCCAAGACGTTCAACCACTCGTCCCAGTAGCGCTCAGCCCGAAAATCGTACAGACCCATCTGCTGAACCAGGGAGTAGTCCATCTGATGACCGGCGGGTTGGCCCAGCGCAACCAGTAACCAGGCTGCGGAAAAGCCCACCCGCAGGTGACCGGCACAGGCGGCCTCGGCCACGGCCGGGTCGTGACGCATACGCCAGGCCAGGTGTAAGGCTGAACTGTAAGTGCCGGGAAAATAGCCTAACCGGCGGCGGCGCTGGTCGGCCAGCGGCCAGGCGGCCAACTCGGCCAGCATAGGCTCGGTGCGCAGGTCTTGCCAGGTAATAGCATTAGCCACCGGGCGGCCGGTTCGGGCATCCCAAACGAAATCGGTGTTGCGCTGGCAGGCAATACCACAGGCGGCAATCTCTGTTGGGCGACAACCGGCCTGGGCGATGGCTTCGGTGATGGCTGCCGTCACGCCAGCAGCCACAGCATCTGGATCCTGCTCAACCCGGCCGGGCTGAGGGTAGAGACGGGCCAGGGAGTGGTAACCATAGCCACGTACTTGCCCGGCCTGATCCAGGATCAGCGCCCGGCTGCCACTGGTCCCCTGGTCAATGCCCAGCAGGTATGGTTGTGTTGACATTGGTAATCAATTCCTCCAAGGTGGCAGGGTTGCAAGGTAGCAGGGTAGCAAAGTAGCAGGTTGCAGGTAGCAGGTGGCAGGGTAGCAGGTTGTAGGTGGCAGGGGGCAGGTGGCAAGGTGGCAGGGGGCAGGTGGCAAGGTGGCAGGTTGTAGGTGGCAGGTAATCATTTTTCTCATTGGTGGTAATACCTGATACGTGACACGTGTCACTTTAAGGCAACAGGTCGCTTAGTTGGTGCAGGACGTAAGTGGGCCGGATGGGCGATGTGGCCAGATCAGCTTCGCTGGTCGCGCCGGTCAGGGTCAATGCGGCGGCCATGCCGGCCTTGAGGCCCATTTGTACGTCGGTTTCCAGGCGGTCCCCGGTCATCAGGCAATGGTCAGGCGGTAAGTCAAGTAGACCGAGGATAGCTTCGGCCATATAGTGAGAAGGCTTACCCACGACAGCCTCAATTTTGGTGTTGGTGCAGGCCTCGACCGCGGCAATGATGGCCGCTGCATCGGGTTGGCCCCCGCCAGGGACCGGACAGTAACGGTCGGCATTGGTGGCAAAGAAGCGAGCCCCGGCCCGAATGGCATCGAAAGCGATTTGTAACTTGCGATAGACAAAGGTCCGGTCGAAGCTGGCAATGACCACGTCAATCTGTTGGGGGGCGTCGGTCAACTCGAATCCGGCTGCCCGTAGCTCCGCTTGCAACGGTTCCTCCCCCATGACAAACAGGCGAGCCTGGGGCAGGTGGTGGCGCAGAAAATCGACCATAACCACGGAGGAGTTGACGACATCCTCCACCGAGGTAGGTAAGCCCAGCCGGGTTAATTTGGCCGCATAGTCCTGCCGGGTATGGGTTGGGTTATTCGATAAGAAGACCGTGCGCTTGCCCTGGTCGCGTAAAGCGGTGATGGTTTCACCGGCAGTGGGTAACAGGGCATCGCCCAGATAGACGGTGCCGTCCAGGTCGAAGATGTAGGCATCGTAGAGGATTGTTGGTGTGCCTGAATCTGTACTCATAGAAATTCCTGAAAATAGTTGTTGATTGCTGTAAGGGAGTTCCGAAGTTCGGGATAATTACCCGTACCAGACACAGGTATTTTTTCGGAACTGCCTTAATGGAGAGGTCTCTAACGCCCTAAAATTGCGTCAATTTCGCTCATCTGCTCAATGCTCAACGGCCCAAATTGCATCGCAGGGCAATTCTCCTCAACTTGGGCCACAGTCCTGAAACCAGGAATGGGGATAGTTTGCTGGCTCCGGCCCCAGAGCCAGGCCAGAGCACCCTGGGCCAAGGTCCGACCGCTGCTGGTGAGAATCTCACGAATTGCCTCAAGCTTCTTGAGCCACTCTGCGTTTGGCTGACCATCCTTAAAGTATTGCATCCAGGCCGGGCTTTTATCCCCCCGCACGTCGTCTGAAGCCAACTTCGAGCCTGCTTGGTACTTTCCGGTGAGCAGGCCCATTGCCAGCGGTCCACGGTTGATACTGGCCAGGTTTAATTGCTCGCATAAGGCAATCATTGGCCCGGCGTCCTCTAGCACGTTCATCTGGTGCTGGACGGCTGCACAATTTGGCCCCTCAGCGAAAATACGAGCCCGTTCGGGGAAATCGGTACTCCAAGCATAATAGCGGATTTTTCCTGTATTAACCAATTCTTCCAGGACATCCCGTACCTCGCCCGCTTTATCCGGATCGTAGTCGTTCAGATGAAATTGGTACAGGTCGATATAATCGGTGTTTAAGCGTTGCAGTGAAGCCTCACATGCCTGGCGGATGTACTTGGGTGATGTATTGGAACCGGTGATCTGGCGGGTGGTTTCGTCAAACATGTTGCCGAACTTGGTAGCAATCACCACCTGATCTCGATGCCCGGCCAGGGCACGACCCAACACACGCTCGCTGTGTCCGGTGCCATACACGTCGGCGGTGTCAAAAAAATTGATGCCGAGATCGAGGGCACGATGAATGGCCTGGGTTGACTCATCGTCATCTACCTCTCCCCAACCAACAGGGGTGTCTCCAGCCCAAAACGGTCCACCAATGGCCCAGCAGCCCAGCCCCATTGCGCTCACTTCGATACCAGACCTGCCTAATTGTTTGGTAAACGTTGAACTCATGGTGTGTTCCTCCTGATAGTCTTGAATAACGACTAAAGTCGTCACTACGAGTCAAAAACACGCAGTGCTGTGCATTACCTGAAAGGCTAATGAAGATCAATTAATTAGGGTAGACCGGGTATCCCCACACCCGGCCATCTATTCCCCGATTATTTTCTTAAATTCCATTAGCCCTTGTCGGCTCAAGTGCGCCGGGTCTTCTTCTGCAGCAACATACGGACGCAGCCGGACAGTAAATTTAAATGTGCCGGGCTGAACCAGATATTGAGGCAGTGTGCCCGGGCCGCAACTGGCCCCACCGAGACCGCACTGCATGTAATCCAGGTTAAGTATGACCTCATCCCGGCGGATCAACTCATTGGTGTGGAAAGCACGGTACAAATCATCCGCCGGGTAATGGCTAACGCTGGCCTCCAGATGTGGTCTACCGACCGCCAGCAAGCTGATACCCGCCTCGTTGGTCAGGGTAAGCCAGCGCACCTCTGTTTTGTTGCCGTTTTCTTGCGGCATAATGTAGGGCACGTATTGGTCATCAACCAGGCCGCTATAAAGGCCAACCGGTGTGCCCGCATTACGGTCGATGTAGTTCTCATACGGTCCACGACCGTACCAGGTGAGCTGCTCAAAGCCGGCTGGCAGGTACATCGTCAGGCCGATTCGGGGCAGGGGCGGCAGATTCGGGTCGGCCTCAATAACGTTTTCGAGCAAGATATCGCCGCTACCGTAAATGGTGTAAGTATGCCGGTGGATAAAGCCGGTTTGACATCCGGGGGCCTGGGCCGTCGTTCGCATCGCAATCCGAATCACCTGGGGCTGGAGTTGGGCGATGGTCATCGCTTCGGTCTGCCGGACCAGGCGGTTGAGACCCGCGGCCAGCCAGTGAGCCAGAAGTTTGTCCTGTCGTTCTGGCTGGGCTTTGAGGCCGTCATTGTCTGTGGGCGCTCGCCAGACGTTGAGAATTGGCCCGCTTTCCAGCAACTCTGTCTCCCGAAAAACAAAGGAAGCCAGATAACCGGCCTGCTTATCAAAGGTTAGTCGAAAATCCGGTCCGGTAACAATTGCGGCCTGGGCGGTTTCCGAGAGTTTGAGCTGCGGTATCTGCTCGATCTTTCGCTCTGTAGGGACAGGCGCTTGATAGGGCATCTTGAACTGCTCCCAGGCTACCGTGTGTCCCTGGTCAGCCCAGGGCATATCCCGGGCCAACAGGAAGCGAACCATCAGGAAGCACTCTGCCCCTGGAGCAAGGACCGGTTCCTGGAGGGGCAAGGTCACCACCTGACTGGCCCCAGGCGGAATGTCCAGCGGGGGAAGTTGGCCTTGTTGGACCACCTGGCCGTCAACCACCAGTTCCCACGTCCCATTCAGCCGGCTTAGATCGGAGAAATACTGCTGATTGGTAATTTCAAGCTGGCCCGTCGCCAGGTCTTTGGCTTCGATGGAAACAGGTTGAAAGATTTTCTTGCACTCGTACATCGCCGGATGGGGGGTACGGCCAGGCCAGATCAGGCCGTTGATGCAGAAGTTCATGTCGTTGATCTCATCGCCAAAGTCGCCGCCGTAGGCCCAATATGACTGTCCTTTGTCATCAACCTTGAGCAATCCCTGGTCGACCCAATCCCAGATAAAGCCGCCCTGTAGGCCATCATAGGTTTCGACGGCCTGCCAGTATTCCTTTAGGTTGCCGGTGCTGTTCCCCATCGAGTGGGCGTATTCGCACATGATGAGCGGGCGGGTGTTAGCCGGGTCCTGGGCATAAGCAATAATGTGGTCAACCGAGGGGTACATGTTTGAGTAGACATCGGTGGCCAGGTGACCCACCCGCCAGCCCCGACGGCGACCTTTTTCTTCTTCCGCCTCATCAGGTCTGTGGGTGAACTCAATATCCTCGGCCGTGAGCAGCATCACGTACTGCGAGGTGGCTCCTTCGTAGTGAACAGGACGGGTAGGATCGTAGCCCCGAATCCAGCCGGCCAGGGCATCGTGATTGGGACCGTAGCCACTTTCGTTGCCCAGCGACCACATGATGATGCAGGGATGGTTTTTATCCCGCTCGACCATGCGTTGGCCCCGTTCCAGAAAGGCGGTGGCCCACTGCGGATCGTTGGGCAGTTTATTGTAAACTGAGTGACACTCGATATTGGCCTCGTCAATGACGTAAAGACCGTACTGGTCGCACAACTCGTACCAGCGGGGGTCGTTGGGGTAGTGGGCCGTGCGAACGGCATTGAAGTTGAACTGTTTCATCAGCTTGACGTCGGCCAGCATCGACTCAAAGGCGACCGCTTTACCACGCCGGTCGTCGTGGTCGTGGCGGTTGACCCCCTTGAGCAGAACCGGCTGGCCGTTGATGAGCAGTTCTCGTCCCTTGATTTCAACCTGCCGGAAGCCGATTTTACAACTTTCGGCCTCAATGGTTGCCCCCTGGGCATTTTTCAACGACAATACCAGGGTGTAGAGATAAGGTTTTTCGGCGGACCATTTTTCCGGGTTGGTAACTTGGCCAATCAGCTTAACCGTATTAGCTGCCCAATCGGAAACCCGGACCGGTTGTAAGACAGGCTCAGCAAAAACCGGTTCGCCGCTGGCGTTGTAAAGCTGCATGGCCACCTGGTAAGCGGCCGGGCCGGAGTCAAAATATCGTATTTCAGGCTGAGGGGTCGTGGGGACAGGCTGGTCGTAAAAATTGATTTTGGCCTGAACTTTCAACGTTGCATCGTGGTAATCGCTATCCAGTTCGGTGCGGGCAAAGAAGTCGTAAATATGAACTTGGGGGATGACGTATAGATAAACGTCACGATAAATCCCGGCCATCCACCAGTGATCCTGATCTTCCAGGTAGCTGCCATCGGACCAGCGGATGACCATGACGGTCATCCTGTTCTCCCCCGGTTGCACGTAGGGGGTAAGGTCAAATTCGGCCGGCAGCCGGGAGCCCTGGCTGTAGCCTACCTTTTGTCCATTAATCCATAAATAAAAGGCCGACTCTACCCCATCGAAACAGATAAAAATCTGCCGGTCTTGCCAATCGTGGGGGATGGTAAAAGTACGCCGGTACAGACCGGTCGGGTTATCATCATGAGGCACGTGGGGTGGGGCATTGGGGATGGGCATTTTGACATTGGTGTAGATCGGTTTGTCGTAGCCCTGCATGGTCCAGTTACCCGGCACTTCGATGTCGTCCCAGGTAGTCATGTCAAAATCGGTCTGGTAAAAGCCAGCGGGTACCGAGTCAGGATTTACTGCATAATAGAATTTCCATTTGCCGTTAAGCAGTTGGAAATAGGGGGACTTTTCTCTATCGCCGGTCAGGGCTATGGTTTCATCTGGATAGGGAACCAAGGTGGTGTGGCCAGGCAGTTTGTTAATCCCAACTACTTGCGGGTTTTCCCAATCATTCACTTTATTTTGCCGGTTGAAGTCGGTTGTGTCGTTCATATTTTTTGGATCTCTATTTGGGGTAGTCTATTATGGTCGTTACTGGCGTTTGGTCAAAATTATCTGCTTGTTATGGGAGTCAATCTTTCTGCTGAGTAAGCCAACTGTTTACTTACCTGAGCCAAGGGTCAACCCGCCAATAAAGTAGCGTTGTAGGGTAAAGAACATTATTAGAGTTGGCACGGTGGCAATCAAAGCGCCGGCGACAATCAACGGCCAGTTGGTAATAAACTGCCCCTGCAGGGTAGACAACCCGGCCGTCACCGGCTTCAGGTCATCATTCTGGACTAACATGATCGCCCACAGGTAATCATTATTACACTGAGTTCACAAATTGAGATAAAATAGAGTATCTCAAGAAGGGACTCAGAAATCAATGAATGCAGCAATGGCACAGTTTAAGCAGTACTTACAACGCCGGTATCCCGGAAGCAGCACCACCAAACATTATA
>DAOUMU010000105.1:0-31021 GCA_034409055.1 Anaerolineae bacterium | reverse complement strand
ATGCCACCCTGTTCATCCCCGTTTACACCCTCACCGGCTGGTTCGAGAGCTACCCCCTCTTCTTCTTCCTGCTCAGTCTCTACCTGCTCCTGCAAAAACGGCCCTACCTCAGCGCCTTCTTCACCGGCATCGGCTTCCTGATCAAGCTCATCCCCCTGATCCTGATGCCGGTGGCCGTTCAACAATTATCAATGAGTAATTATCAATTATCAATTAAAAACTCTAAATTCTCAATTAGGCCACACACAACAGGCCCCAACTCATCTGCAACACCCAACCTGGGCGTTCGGCAGTGGTCGTTCGTCATCCCTTTTGACCTTCCCCGCACGGCCCTCTACCTGGCCATTTTTCTGGTTACGGTCATCGTTATCGCCACTCCGTTTTATTTGATGAATCCCGATCTGATCCTGGGCTCGCAGCAGATTACCGGCGCTCGCCAGCCCTGGGAAACCATCTGGGCCCTGATCGACGGCAACTACGATTACGGCGTCATCCCCCTGGATATGCGCAACCTGGCCTGGCGGCCCACTGACGCCCCCCCTACCCGCATCCCCTGGCTCCTGGTCACGGTTATCTTTGGCCTGATTTATGCCCTGTTTTACACTCGCCCCCTGGCTTGGCATACGCCGCGCAATGTCCTGGCTTTTGTCGGTTTGACCCTGTGCCTGTTTATGCTCTGGTCCAAAGGCTACAGTCCACAATGGCTCGGCTGGCCGCTCTTTTTTATCGCCCTTTTACTGCCCAACTTGCGGGGGATCATCTACGCCACCATCCTCAGCCTGGCCAACATTATCGAGGCCAACTTCTTCTTCATCATGTTTCCCCAAGAACATTGGCTGTTAGCCACCACCGTCCTGATTCGCACCTTTCTCCTGGTCGTGCTGGCGGCCGAATTTGTCTGGCTGATCTGGCCCCACTGGGTCACTCCCCGCCTGGAAAAAGTGCGCGCCTGGGGACTGGCCGTCTTCGTCACTTTGCTGCTCCTGGGGACCATTCCGGCCGGGTGGCGATTGGGACAAAGCTATTTCGAGCTGCGTCGACAACAAAGCCCCTACGCCGCCACCATCAGCCGCCTCCAGGATGAGCCGGTCAAAGGCGCCCTCCTGCTCAACAGTCACCCCGTTTACGATTGGTTTTATCCCTACCTGCGCCACGACTACCGCCTGTTCATGCTCGACGATTACGCCCCCCCTGGCCAGTCCGTCGCAGCCCGGACCACCGCCCTATTAGATGACATCGCCGCCCAAACCGACGTCCTCTGGATTTACGACGCCAACGCCGCCACCACCACCCCCGCCGAACAAACCCTGACCACCTGGCTAGGCGACCGCCCCATAGCCCACATCCAGGATATCGACGGCGGGCGGTTGTACCTGTTTATTTTGAATTGACATCATATTTTCTTATATTATAATATGATGTAACAAAGACATTTTCAGGACTATGACGTATGCACCGCCTGCAAATATCCCTGACCGAAACTCAATACGAATTCCTAAAATCAGAGGCATTTGTCTCAGGTAAGAGTATGGCCGCCGTTTTACGAAATTTACTGGACGAGATCATCCAGGCCCGCCAACAGGACATCCTGCAAAACGACCCCATCTGGACGGTCATCGGCGTTGGTGAAGAGATTGAGGGGCCCACAGACGTCAGTGCCAACGTCGATAAATATCTCTACGGGGAACCGCTGGCAGCGATTGATGGCTCCAAGCCAATCCAGAAAGTAGCCGAGGCGACCGATGAGTACGATGCTGATTGATACCAGTGCCCTGCACGCCCTCCACTACGCCCGAGACGATAATCACGCCCAGGCGGTGACTTATTTCAAATCACTGGCCGGCCGAGTCAAACCGATTTTAACCGAGTGGGTCTTTGTGGAAACGATGAATCTGACCAACGCCCGCCTGGGACCGACCTATGCTATTGCCTTTGGCCGTCAGTTGAGAACCAGCCAGGTTTTTTACCCCCTGCTTTTGACCGACATTGACAAACGAACCACCTGGGATATCTTCGAACAGTCCCACGATAAGCCGTGGAGCTACGTCGATTGTTCATTACTGGCCGTAGCCCGGCGCTTGGGGATCAAGCGGGTCTTTGCCTTCGACCATCACTTTGAGCAGATGGGACTAGAGGTGATTCCGTGAAACGTGAACCCATAGGGCCAGCGATGTGAAGCGTAAGGCCGGCATTACACCGATTCTAAATTTGAAGTGGCAGTGAAGACCAAAGATGGAGAATAAAATGAACCCAAACTTAACTCTACAGCAATTAACTGATAAGGTCCTTCATCTTGAGCAAGAGTTAAACACCGTTCGCAAAGAATTAGCAAACCTGCGGCAGCAAGCAGAGGCTATTCCCGAAACGGCTATAACCCAACCTGTAGTCGAGTTTCCGTGGGCAGATAAGGCAGTTCTGAAATATGGAATAAATCATTTATTTAAAACCTTATCAATTGAGGGTAAACCAATAGGTATCCAAAAGCTTCGACGAATGATGAGCCAAGATAATCTGAGGCAAAATGAACTGAGCCAAGGTATTATAGAGGCCCGAGAGGTATAGTAATGGAGCAATGGACAATCTACTTTGATGCCAGTGCTCTTGTCAAGCGGTATTCGGAGGAAACTGGCACGCCCTTGTTAGATGAACTTTTTCACCACGTTAAACCGAGTCAAATGATTTGCTCCACACTGGGTATTCTTGAAATTATCTCTGTTCTGGTGCGAAAACGGAATGATGGTCGGTTGAAGCAAGAATCCTTTCAGCAAGCCATGATTGAATTTAGAGCCGAAGTCATCGAACACAAAGATTTTTCAGTGGCAACAGTTAATGACGAACTCCTGATGGCAGCGTTGGGCTTAATTGAAACACATAACCTCAATGCCACAGATGCGGTTATCCTGCGTTCTACCCTCAATCTGCAGCAAGTTCTCCAAACAACAGAAAATGAATTGATGCTCTGGACTGCCGACAAACGTCTAGCACGTGCCGCGCAAAGTGAGGGTCTCACCGTGTTTGATCCTGAGATAGAAACAATAGACCACCTTCATCATCTGCTGAAGATATCAGAATAATCAGGGGAATGAGCGAACCACAGGGCAAATGTCAGCGAATCGACGAGTTACCAAATAGGGGAGTTACTCCACTACGTGAGAAAATGAACCCCAACAATCCCAAATCCCCACACAACACGTTTCACGTTCCTCGCTCCTCGCTCCTCGCTCCCCGCTCCCCACTTCCTGCTCTCCGCTCCACCCCCCACCTCCCCCTCTTCCTCTTCCTCCTCGCTCTCTACCTCCTGACCTACACCCCCCACATCAACTCCAGCGATGGCCTGGCCATGTTTTCCACGGCGGAAAGCATCGTCCGGCGAGGCGCCCTGGACATCGAACAAATTCGCTGGATGGGCTTGCAGCAGGGCACCTACGGCCTGGACGGCCTGCTCTACTCCCGCAAAGGGATTGGCCTGCCGGTCGGTCTGCTGCCCTTGACCTGGTTGGGCCTGGTCCTGCCCTGGTTTGGCCCGGTCAGTGTCAGTCTGCTCTTCAACGCCATCGTCACCGCCCTGACAGGGGTCTTGCTGTTGGCCTATCTCCAGGCATTAGGCTTTAGCCGGCGCACCGGCCTTTTCGTCGCCCTCACCTTTGGCCTGACCACCCTGGCCTGGCCCTACGCCAAGTCCCTTTTTAGCGATCCTTTCTCCGGGTTCCTCCTGTTGGCAGCGGCTTATGCCCTCCTCAAAACGAGCAGAGGCGCAGAGGGGCAGAGGAGCAGAGGAGCAAACAGTCTCTCCCCCGCTCCCCCCCTCCTCTACCCCTTCCTGGCCGGCCTGCTTCTGGGCTGGAACGTGGCCACCCGCTACGCCGAGATTGTGTTTCTGCCGGTGTACGGGTTGCTACTGCTATATTACCTGGGGTTAGGGGTTGGGGGTCAGGGGTCAGTCTTGTCCTGGCTCTGGCCCCGGCCCCCGGCCCCCAACCCCTGGCCCCCGATACTGGCCTTCAGCGCCCCCCTCCTCCTCACCGGCCTGGGCCTGATCACCTTCAACCTTTCCCGCTACGGCGACCCGTTCAACACCGGCTACTTACCCAACGAAACCTTTAGCGCGGTGCTGTGGCAAGGGCTGCTGGGGCAACTGGTCAGTCCTGGTCGAGGCTTGCTGCTCTACTGCCCCATCTTTAGCCTCAGCTTCTGGGGACTGCCTGCCTTTTTCCGCCGCTTTCGCCCCGAAGCTGTATTGGCCCTGGCCGTCATCGTCATTCACCTGCTGTTGTACGGCAAATGGTTCATGTGGCACGGCGGTTTCGCCTGGGGACCACGTTTTATGATTCCTACCCTGCCCTTTTGGGCCATCTTCCTGGCTCCGGTCGTGGCCAGAGCTTTTCCAGAAGTGCCCCCCCCCATCCCCAGGGACAAAAAAGGAGTCGAGGCTTCAGCCGGTCTTGGTCTCGAAACGCCGACTAATCCCACAGGGAGGCTTCGCACAGCCTCGACTCCCCAGGAACAGGTCAACGGGCCACGGTCAACGGTCAACGGCCGTCTCCGTCTCATCTTTCTCACGCTCGCCGTCCTCAGCCTCATGCCCCAACTCCTGACCGCCACCATCGACTTTACCTCCTTCCAGGGCTACTTACTCGACACCGGCTTGCCCCTCTTTGCCCCCCAAACCTTTTTTGATCCCCGGTACTCGCCCCTCCTCCACGCCTGGACCTTTATTACCCCAACCTCCCTTGACCTGGCCTGGGCCTGGCAAGGACAAATCAATGGCTGGCTGTTGGCGATGTTGGTGGCGAACGTTGTGATAACCGGCCTTTACCTCAAGCGGCGAATGGCGAATCTGCGAACCCACAGGGCAGATGTGGCGAATGAGCGAACCGCTCCCCACTCCTCCGCTCCCCCGCTCCTCCGCTCCCCCGCTCCCCCGCTCCCCCGCTCCCTAGCTCCTCTGCTCCTCTGCCCCTCTGCCCTCTTGTCCCTCCTCTCCACCCTACTTGCCCTTTTCTTCCTCCTGGTTCACACTCACAGCCTTTCGCCTGAACCGCTCCAGGAGGCGGTTACGGCGTTGAATGAGGCTGTTCGCCCTGCCGATGCCGTCATCACCAACGATCCGGAAATGGCTATGCCTTTTGCCGAACGGTACAAAGGGCGCGCACCGGTATTGGGACTCAACAATGGGGGCTTCCCCTTGCCCGACCAGGTCAATCGTCGCCTGGCAGAAATCACAGCGCAGCATCCTCAAGTCTGGTGGCTGCCCAATTGGCTGCCACCAGAGGAGAGCGCCATCGAGCAAACCCTGCTCTCGACCGGTTTTCGGGCCCGTCATGAGAATTTTGGCACCCAACGGTTGGCTCTGTTTGCCTTTCCCCCCAATTTATCATCTCGGGTGACGAACGTTACCTTTGCCGGGCTAATCACCTTAATCCAGGTCGCCTATCCACCCCGGTCAGCCTCGGGCGGGGCCTTTCCAGTTGAGTTACAGTGGCAAGGACTGGCCCCTATTGGCCAGGATTACCACGTCTTTATCCACCTGGTCGCAGATGACGGGCAAATCGTGGCCCAGGCAGACGGCCAGCCGGTTCTATGGCTGCGACCAACCTCCACCTGGACCGCCGGTGAAACCATTATAGACCGGCATGGCCTGTGGATTCCGGCCCAGGTCCGGCCAGGCCCTTATCAATTATCACTGGGCCTGTACACCCCCGCCAGTGGCCAACGCTTGTCCCGGTCGGACGGAGAAGATGCTGTAAAATTTACCATTACTATTCAATAGTAATACCCCGGATAGTACTTTCTACCCTATTGTGATACCACCCAAAAAGCTTTATACTATTGAGGTAGAAACTATTTTAGCCTTGCCCTTAACTTTTAGCAGGAACTACCGTTTAAAAACAGAACAAACCTGAACGACACTCAAATTGTTTCACTACATGCCTATCACTTGACGCCCCTGCCTTTGTGGCTCTCTAGTAAGGGAAACAAGGCACGCAGGGGCTTTTTCTTTTTAGGAAAAAATCGGAACGGATTTTTCGAGACGGTCATCGTACAGCTTATGGAGATCTACTCAACCGGGCCGGATTTAGACATTCCCCTTTTAAACGAGCGTTTCGAGCACGCCTCAACCGAAGAGATTCTGGCATGGACCTGGGAGATTTTTGGCCCTACCGTTGCTGCCAGTTCCTCCTTCCAAACCCAGAGTGTGCCCTTGCTCCATTTGATATCACGAGTCTGCCCGCAAATGCTGGTTATCTTTCTGGATACAGGCTTCCATTTTCCAGAAACCCTGACCTTTCGGGATGAACTACAGGCCCGTTTCGGCCTGAATATTCAAGTGGTACGTCCGGCAATCGAGCAAAGCCAACTGATTGCCCAATATGGCCAGGGGCTATACCGGCGCGACCCTGATCTGTGCTGTTATATCAACAAGGTTGAGCCGATGCAAAGAGCGATTGCCGACCTGCAAGGCTGGGTGAGTGGGGTACGGCGTGATCAAAACGCCAACAGAAACAGGCTGTCTATTCTCAACCCTCAACCGACCGGCTTGCTGAAAATTCATCCTATGCTCAATTGGACAAAACAACAGGTATGGGAGTATATTGATAAACATAATTTACCCTCCCATCCTCTGTTTTCCCAGGGCTATCTTAGCATTGGTTGCGCCCCTTGCACTCGCCCAATATTTGCCGGTGAGGATGAACGGGCCGGACGCTGGGCAGGTATGGATAAAACGGAGTGCGGCCTGCATGTAGAAATGAATAGTATCGCTGAATCCAAATTTGAGGGGTAAGGCACGCCTACGTGCCGAAGCCGCACGAAAGTGTGCTGGCTCCTCAAATTTGGGTCCGCTGAGTATAGAGGAACGAAATGGGATACGAACAGGATAAAGAGAATATCATTCTGGTCACGGGAGGAGCAGGCTATATCGGCTCCCAATTGATTCGTGATCTGGGGACAGATCCCCGTTTTAAGCACTGTATCATCCGCATCTACGATAATTTGCGCCGTGATCACCTGTGTGGTTTGATGAATCTACCATGTGGGGGCTGTTATGAGTTTATCGAAGGGGACATTCTGGACCGGATCAATTTAGAGCGGGCTATGCAAGAGGCCAGGGCCGTGGTTCATCTGGCCGCCATTGTCCGCACCCCCCTAAGTTTTGATAATCCTGAGTGGACCGAGCAAATCAACCATTGGGGCACAGCCTCTGTCGTTCAGACGGCGGTCAGTGTAGGCGTTCCCCGCTTGATATACGCCAGTTCGGCCAGCGTCTACGGACCGGGCGGTCCATTTCGGGAGACAGACATTTGTCGCCCCCTTGGTCCATACGCAATCTCCAAGCTAAAAGGAGAAGAGGAAGTGTTGGAGGGCGACAAACGGGGTTTATCCATCACCATTGTCCGGCTGGGCACCACCTTTGGCAATGCTCCGGCGATGCGCTTCGACGCTGTAGCCAGTCGCCTGGCCTACCTGGTGGGAATTGGGCGGCCGATGATTATTCACGGCAGTGGTCGCCAGATTCGTCCTTTGATCTATGTCCATGACGCCTCAGAGGTCTTGAAGTTATGTCTGCTGGATGAGCGGACCGAAGGAGAGATTATCAACGCCGTGACCATGAATCCCACTGTCAACGAAATTGCCCACACCTTGCAGGAACTTGTGCCGGAGGCTGAAATACGCTATACCGATCAAGGGTTTTTGACGGAGATTAGTTTCGAGATCGATTCGACCAAATTGATGAACCTGGGCTTTAAGCCTCAGTTGGGCTTGAAGCGGGGTCTGGAGGAGATGTTAGCCCACTGGCAAGGTTTTCGGCCGGCGCTGAGCCAAACCAAATCTCAACTGGGCATAGACGCAAACATGTTATAGGATTAGGCGTTTAACAAGGAAATTCGATGAAGGTAGGCGGAATAGCGTCAACCAGATAGATATCGTCCCGGTCACCGGAGGGAGTGCCAAAGACGATCCCGGCGGCGTGGGCCTCGGCCGCCCGGATGCGCAGCAGGACCGGCTTGGCATCACGGCGGCGGCCTACCTATAAAGCCATCTCCGTCGTAGCGGAGAGGTGAACATACTGCAAGCTCATTGCTTTTAAGCCGTGGCGGCGAATAGCCGGTAGATTGCAGCGCGGTGTTCCATGATAAAGCACCGGTGGAGGTTCAACCGGCCGGTAGGTCGGGCGGGCCGCCCGGCTATGGCCGTAGCGGGCCCGGATGGCCTGCCCTTTGATCTCGAAGCGTCGCTTGTTCGACGTGCCAACCACATGCCGGATGTGCTCAGTCCGCACCCAGTTCCATTTCGGTCGAGCAGCAATAGCCACCACCAAAGCCCCCAAATCTACCCAGCCATCCTCATCAAGTTCTAACTTAAAGTTGGCCGGATCGTGACGCAGGGCAAAGCTCATGAGTTTGCTGAGTTGGACAATTCACCCTTCACCCTCCCCCAAGGCCGCAATCATCTTCTCAACTTCAGCCTGCTTCTGCTTAATCTCAGTCTGGTGACGGGCGATTGTTTGATCAATCTCGGCCAACTGTTCTTCGCTTTGGGTCAGTTGTTTCACGTAACGCCCTCGCAACCTGCCCTCCTCACCTTCATTAGAAAGCACGGCCATATTTTTCTGGGCTTGCTCTTGAGCCTGGTAAATTTTAGCCCGGCGTTTCTCCTGCTCGGCAATGCTTTTTTCCAGCCGGTCAATCTCGGTCCAGGTATCGAGTAAGGCTTTTAACCGGGTGTAGGTGCGCCTATCCAGGAACTTGTCTTCAAAGTATTTCTGCAAACCCCGGTAAGAGAGATTACGCAGTTCCTCCCGGCGGGTACGCAAAAGACGCTCTTGCACGATAAACTTGGTTATTTGGCCAGGAGTCGCTTCGACCTGGTAGCGATGAGTGTTAAGGGTCTTTTCAACCGGTTCCAGGGTGTCAAAGACGGTATAATTACCGCCGACCATGTGCTCAATCAACACGGTCTTGGACTGAGGGGTACGATTGTCCAGGTGATAGATCTTGCGACGGATGTTGTACTGATTTTGGAGCAGGTAACCATCCTTGATCCGCAGAGATTGCAGTTGGCTCTCGGTTTTGACCTCTTCTTTAACGTGAATACCCAATTCAACTGCATAAGAGATCACCGCCTCGGCTTTGTCGGCAGTAAAGGGCAGTACCGCTTCGCCCACATATTCGCCATTCTCCAGCACGGTCACCGGACCCCGTTCCAGGGTCAGGTCCGTGCTGTTCTTGAAGCGAATAGTGGCCACCGGGTGGGTGGCCATCTTGGCCCCGTTGTAAATTAAATCCTTTTTGAAGGCCAACTTGCTGCTGACAATGGGCACCATAGCCGATTGCCCGCGCCCCACCGTAACCGGGCCCCTGACATTGTATTGAAAAAGTTCACCCATCGCCTGACCGGTCGCAGCGCTTTCCACAGAAGCGGCCATGGCTTCGGCTGCACCAGGCGGTTCCGGAACGGCTTTGGTCATGGTCCGCATGAGGGCAGGCGCTGACGGAACACCAGCGCCCAGGTAATCCATCTCTGCTTCCGCTACCCTATCGGCCACAGCACCTTCAAACATAATGGGGCCGGCAGCCACCCGGGCCTCCTCTTCGACCACCGGGCGCTTGGGTGTGTGGGGGGTGTACAGGTCGTAAACAAAAGAAATGGGCATTCCAGCCGTCAGAGAAAGGGAAATGTTGGTCAAATCCTCCTCCAGCCGATTGTCGAAAATCCCCCAGCCTTGTAACAGGGCTTCCGGTTCCTCGTCGCTCGGGGGCTGGCTACCGGAGTCATCGGTCACCAGTCGATAACTGACCCGCCAAGTGGGCGCCGGTGCAATGTAACTGACCTCCAGGTCATGCTCGTTCGGACTGAGGCGGATGGTGATGGAGCGATGAGTTTCCTGGCCCAGGGCCGTTTGCAAAAAGAAGCGCAAATCGGCCGCAGCAGTCTCATCGTGCAGTTCAACCCCCTCAATGCGACTGAGCGTCAACACAGCCACGGTTTCCGAATCTTTTCTCAAAATGGAAACCAGCGAATGTTCCAACGGCTTCTCATCATCTTCATCCAGGCCCAGCAGAACCCCTTCTGTACTGCTGCCATCGCTTACCAGCAGTTGTACGTTGCGTCCACGCAGGGCCGCCAACAAATCTCGCAGACTACGGCTATCATCAAGAATAATCGAACAGCCAGCTAACCGTTCATCCTGGCTCTGCGGCGTATCATAATCCACCCCCAGCACCAGGCCGCCACCGTGGTCAATGACCGTCAGGCTCTTAAGCAGGTCATCCATCTCCTCCCGGCGAAAGGTTAACTTGATCGCCTCACCGGTCACCGGTCCACGCCGCCGGAAGTAACCGACTCCATGTTTGTAGAGCGTCATATGAACAATGGGTAATTGGCTCATGTTGTTTCTCCTATGGTCGCTATCTATCCTTATGAATTAAGTCAACGCAGCCTTCACGGCGGCGACAATCTCTTCGACCGAAACCATCACCAACAAATCTCCTGCCGGGTGAGGTTCCAATACTCTCACGCCCCACTGGCGTAAGGTCTTTAGGCTTTTAGCCACCTGGGGATGATTGGCCAGGGCCGGGTTCATTGATTGCTCACCTTTTAACTTTGCAAAGTCACCACAATGGACTTGGCCGCCTGGTAGCCCAAGTTTTGCTGACGGCCACCAATCCCCAACGTCAGAGGGCCTTTAAAAGGAGCACAGTCGATAAACTGAATCTCCGTGCCAGGGTAAATGCCCATTTCCCCCAAATAACGGAGCAATTCTGGGTCACGATCATCGACCTCGACCACAACCAGTTTGTCACCAGGGGCCATATCAGCCAGACGTCCTCCTTCCTGTTGAGCCATCTTACCTGTCAACGAGGGAATGGGCGCTCCATGCGGGTCAAATTGAGGATCCCCCAACACTGTGGCCATACGTTCCTCCAAATCCTCGCTAATCACGTGCTCCAGTTTTTCGGCTTCCTCGTGTACCTGATCCCAGGGAACCCCCAACGCTTCGGCCAGGTACAGTTCAATCAAACGATGGTGGCGGACAATTTCCAAAGCTAACTTGCTGCCGGCCGGGGTAAATCTTACCCCCTGATACGGTTCATACTCCAACAGGTTAAGTTCGGCCAACTTCTTGCACATATTGGTCACCGAGGCTGGAGAAACACCCATGTAATCCGCAAGCGCAGAAGTGGACACCTGATCACTTCGCTCTTGCAACTTGTAAATCGTCTTCAGATAATCTTCCATTGCCTGGCTGATGATAGATCGATCCAAGGGGGTCGCCTCCGCTATCAATTGTAAGTTATGTGGGGTAAGTTGCTAACTTGCCCCCGGCGTCTTCACAAGTTATCTCTCCCGTAGAGAGGGCTCTTCCGTAGAGAGGGCATCCCTATGCCCGGCCCCCGCATAGGGATGCGGGGCCTACGAAAAAGAAAATTCCTTATCCTCCAAAATTGAGTGTATCTCAGATACCGGAAAGTGTCAACAAATTTGCGGTTGACAATCGTTCCAATTTATGTTATTCTCCAGCCCATCTAAGCCTCGGCGTCGATTGAAAGCAGGCGTTGAGATTGCAGCCTCTAAATCCCTACAAAATATAGTCCAAAAAGCGACGGCTGGTTATCGGCGGTCGTTATTTTATAAATTCAGGAGGAGATATAGCGATGTCAGACAAACCTGTTACCATTAACTTTACCCGCGGTGTACCTGCCACCGAGTCCTTCCCGGTGGAAGACATGATTGTTGCGGCTAAATTGGCTTTGGAGAGATACGGCACAATCATCTTACAATACGGCAAAGCCCACGGTTTCATGCCCCTGCGGGAGTGGCTGGCCGAGTGGCAAGGGGTCTCGGTTGACCAGGTCATAACCTCTAACGGGTCTCTACAAATTGTCGAGTTTTTGTGCTACCACTTCCTGGAGCCGGGTGATGTAGTTTTTACTGAAGCACCCAGCTACGACCGGACGATAACCCTGCTGAAACGACACCAGGCCAAAGTGGTCGGTATTCCTTTGGAACCCGACGGTCCCAATATGGAAGCCCTGGAAGAGGCCCTGAACCAACATCAACCCAAATTCTTCTATATCATTCCCGATTTTCAAAACCCCTCCGGGGCCACCTGCTCTCGGGAAAAGCGGGAAAAGCTGGTTTCGCTGGCCGATAAACACGGCTTCTGGTTGGTGGAAGACGCTCCCTATCGCCCGCTGCGTTTCCGGGGTAAGAAGCAGCCCTCACTATTTGACTTGAATCCGGAGCGGACCCTGCATATGCTCTCTTTTAGCAAAATTATCGGTCCCGGTCCCCGGGTAGGCATCCTCTACGGTCATCAGGCCGACTTATTGCAAAAAGTGGCCAAGATAGCCGAGGATACCTATATTACCCCCAGCCTGCTCTCCCAGGGCATTGTCTACGAGTTCTGCAACAGCGACCAGTTGCCCGGCCAGATTGAAAAATTAAAGGCGCTCTACTCACCACGTCTGCAAGCCTGCCTGGACGCGCTGCAACACCATCTACCCGATGCCGAGGCCACCCGGCCTGAAGGCGGCTTCTTCCTCTCGGTGACCTTACCGGAGGGCACCAGTACGGCTCAAGTCCGCGAACAAGCCAAGGCCCACCATCTCAATCTGGCCGACGGCCAGGCCTTCTTCCCTGCTGGCGGTGGCGAACGTTTCCTGCGGTTGCCCTATTGTGCCCTAAGCCCGGAAGAGATCAACGAAGGCATCAGACGCTTAGCCGTCACGGTTCAAGAAGTGCAAAGTTAACCGCCGGCTGTCTTAATTTTTGGATATAGGTCACCTTCCCGGAAGTTCCGAGCCACCCCATAACTTCCGGGAAGGTTGTTTGTCGCCTTTTACCCGTCGCCAAACTTTATGGCACACGCTCAAGGGCCTCGATGCAGTCCGCTTCCCCTTGTTTGTCTCCAATCTCACGGTGGATCTGCAACGCTTCCTGGTACCGTGCTCGGGCTGTTTCGTATTCGGCTTGCGCCAGATACACGTCCCCCAGGGATTTGAGGCAGACAGCTTGCCACAATTTGTCTCCAATCGTCTGATAGATCTGTTGTGCTGCCTGGTACTGTTCTCGTGCCGCCTCGTATTCACCCTGCCGGAAATGCACATCCCCTAAAGATTTGATACTGTCAGCTTCCCCTCGTCTGGCTCCAATCTCCTCATAGAGGGATAAAGCCTGCTCATACTGCTCCCGTGCGGTCTCGTATTCGGCTTGTTCCTTATGTATATCGCCCAGGGCTTTAAAGCAATCGGCTTGCCCCCGCTTGTCCCCCATTTTTCGGTAGAGCGGCAGGGCTGCTTGATACCGCTCTCGGGCCGCCGCGTATTCGGCCAACTTTAGATGCACGTTTCCCAGGGCTTTGAGACCGTTGGCCTCCCATATCTTAGAGCCAATGGCCTGATAGATTGACAACGCTGCTTCGTACCGTTCCCTTGCCGCCTCGTATTCGGCCAGCCTGAGATGCACGTCCCCCAGTCCGTGGATGCAGTTAGCTTCCCTCAATTGATCGCCGATTTCCTGGCAGACCGGTAATGCTTCTTCGTACCGTTGCCGGGCAGCCTCGTATGCAGCCAAGGTCAGGTGTACCGCTCCCAGAGCCAGGAGGCAGTCGGCTGCCCCCAATCTGTCCTCAATCTCCCGGTAGATCGATAAGGCTACCTCATATCGCTGCCGGGCGGCTTCGTATTCGGCCAGTCGCATGTGTACATCCCCCAGGCATTTGATACAGACCGCTTGCCATTCTTTGGCCCCAACCTTCTCATAGAGCAGCAGGGCCTGCTCGTACTGTTTTCGGGCCGCTTCATATTGTGCTTGCATCATATAGATATGGCCTAAAGCTTGGATATAGTCGGCTTCCCCCTGTTTGAATCCAATCTCCCGGTAGATCTGCCACGCTTTCTCATACCGTTCCTGTACCGCTTCGTACTCACCCAGATCCCGATGCACATCCCCTAAAGATTTGATACTGTCAGCTTCCCCGCGTCTATACCCAATTTCCTTGTAGAGCGACAAGGCTTTCTCATACCACTCCTGCGCTACCTTGTATTGGGTCAGTTCCAGATACATATCTCCTAAGGCTTTAATGCAGTCGGCTTCGCCCAATTTCTCCTCAATCGCTCGATAGGCCGGCAACGCTTCTTCATACCGCCTTAGTGCCGCCTCGTATTCGGCCAGTTGTCTATGCACGTCTCCCAGGGATTTAATGCAGATAGTTTCCCAAAGTTTATCTTCAATATCCCGGAAGACCCGTAACGCTTCCTCATACCGTTCCTGGGCTGCCTTGTATTCGGACAACCCCATATGCACATCCCCCAAGAACTTGATGCAAACGGTTTCTCCTTGTTTGTCCCCACTCTCATAATAAAGCAACCGTGCTTCTTCGTATCGCTTCCCCGCTCTCTCGTATTCAGCCAGCTTAAAATGTATGTCCGCCAAGGATTTGATGCAGATAGCTTCCCCTTGTTTGTTCCTACTCTCCTGGTAAAACGACCATGCTTCCTCGTACCGGTTCTGCGCCTCTTTGTACCGCCCCTGCGCTCTCTCCTGTTTAGCCACTGCTAGATATACATCCCCTATGGCTTTGATGCAGTTGGCTTCTCCCAGTTTATCCTCAGCCATTTGGTAGAGCGGTAGCGCTTTTTCGTACTGCCCCCGTGCCAGTTCGTATTTGGCCTGGCTCAGATGCACGTCCCCCAGCGCTTTGATGCAGTCCGCTTCCAGTTGCCGGTCGCCATCAACTGAGTCCAAAGCTTTCTTAAAAGCGGTTTCCGCTTCCGGGTGACGATAAGATCGCCTTTCGACCTGACCGTGCCAGAAATAGGCCCAACCTCGACCCCGTCCATGCACCCGGCCAGCTTCAGCCTGCTCTAACCCGGCCCGGGCCAAGGCAAAGACCAACGTATGTTGGAAAGTTCGCTCCCAGTCGATCCCCAAATCGCGCAGGGCATCTGCCCCTTTGTCCGGGTCACTGATGAGCAGGTGATAAGCCCACTCAACCTGCCATTCCGGAGTCATCTCCTCATTCTGGTCCAGGGCCTCTTCCTTGCGCTGACCGAAGTAAATAGCCGCACCACTGGACAGGTTGATATACTTCTCGCGTTGCTCGTGCCACAGGTGCTCGAGCATAGCCGCGCGGGTTACCTCGTGGATATTGTGACCCTGACGGGTCAGAAAGGGTTCGACAAAGGGTAAAGCTCGCAAACTGGTATAGAGATCCTCGCTCTCCGCCACAGGCCGGTCCAGCAGAGCCGCCAGGATATGGGCATTAAACCAGTGGGGCACGGCCACAGCCCAGGCGGCCTCCTCCAAATCTAAGGGGAGAGTGTCCAGCAGCATCTTTGTTGCTAGCCAACTCCGCTCTTCGTCGGTTTCGGCGTCTCGCAAGCGGGTTAGTAAATCATTAATTTTACCTTGCATAATTCCCTCTCTGGCGATGAACACTTTGCAACAAGTTTACTATCGGACCGGGCCGGCCCTCGTTGGCTACACAGAAGCCTTCAATCCATTCGCGGGGCATCAACATTCCCTGGTTCTGGGCAAACTGTTCCCAGGCCTCTACATCTACCACGCCCTTCAGCGAATAGGGGTAGCAATAAGCCATCAGATCACTCCCTACCTCCGGCCTCTGGCGTCCGGCAATGACGATCATTAGTTTGGTCGGGGGACGGGCGTAAGGCAGGCATAGCTCGCTCAGCCACCTTTTCACATCGTCGTTTGCTTGCTCGTAGGTATCGAAAATCAGCACCAATTGCTCTAATTGAGTGCACAGGTCATTAAACAAGACCTCAGTCAACCGGACCACCTGGCGCGTGTAACCAATTTCATCCGGCGTTTTCAAGGCTTCAGCGATTGCATACCGACCGATTATTTCGCCATGCTCGAGTCGGGCCAGACGCGCCACCAAATCTAAAAAACGAGAAGATTGGGTTCTAAACTTATTACATAGTTCGTAAAGAACTGCATCTAGACCAATACTGCTACCTTTAAGGTCTATAAAAAAATGTGGAATGCCAGTTAATGAGCAATATTTCATAAAAACACCACGTAACAGCTCACTCTTTCCCCATTCGCCACCAGCCTCAAGTAAAAAAATGCGTTCGTCGGTTTGACCAGCCAGCATCCGTTTAAATTGACCAAATTCATTCGTTCGGTCAGCTATCGAACGAAGCACTGCTTCTTCCTGGGGTGATACAACCTCGATTTCGGCCTTATGAGATTCCTCGTGCCCACTCCTATATCTAATGATGTCAGTTTCAGAAAGTAGGGCTATGCCACTCGCTAATGCCTCATCAGACTTTCCTACTTTTACGATAGAGGCGACTTCTTCGGCAACTTTAGCCAGGGCCTCATCAATATAGTAGTCAGCAGGAGCACTCCAAATAGGGTTACCATTTTCAGGGCGAACCTTCATTTTAACTAACCAATCAACCGATCGCCAGGCACAAGCCTTGGCAATCACTGGAAAAATAATTAATCCCTCCTGTTCGCGACGCTTCACGAGAGTAGGCACGACTTTGTCTATAAGAAAATCTGAACGCAGAAAATCAGCCGTAATAAATAAAATAGCAATCCTGGCTTCAACAATGGCCCGGTCAATCTCGGCCTGCCAATCAGCACCCGGGCCGGTCCGATCCTCACTCCATAGATCAATTCCAACATTTTTTTGTAGAACGTCCAGATGGACTAATAACCTGTCCTTTTCTTTTTCGTCTTGGTGACTATAACAGACAAAAACAGTAGACCCAGTCATTCGCTTTCCCTCGTTTGGCTGTCCAGATTTGTACTCCTTTTCTTCACTTTGCATTGATGCGTTGCTTCGCCTCCCGCAGCAGGATCAACGCTTCCGCCAGACCGGACAAGTGGGGCTGGTCTGATTGTAAGGCTTCCAGCCGCTTGAGGGGCTCTCGCAAATCACGGGCCATATAAGTGTACTCCAGTCCAGCCCGATAGGCCGCTAGCCCCTCCTCTGGACGGCCCAACCCAAGCAAAGCCTGTCCCAGACCAAAATGAGCCTCATTCAAGCGCGGATGACGGTCAAGCGTGGTCCGGTAATTGGCTTCCGCGGTGGGATAATCCTGCTGTAATAAGGCCAGGTCACCCCGCCGGAGGTAAAGGTAGAGATAGTCTGGCTGCAAGCCAGCGGCGGCCTCAATATCTTGGCTAGCCTTTTCAGCCTGACCGAGCTTAAGGTAGACCCTGGCCCGGTGGCAATACCACCTGGGACTAACATTGACCGCCATCGCCCGGCTATGGCTAGCAATGGCCTCTTGATATGCCTCCTGGGCCTCGTGCAGTTCAGCCAGACTGGTCAGAGCACTGGCCTCGGCGCTCGGCACGTCCAGAGTGTGGTAGCGACCGACAGCTTCCTCCAGCATTTGCGTTGCTTTGTCGTACACCTCTTGGGCAGTGTACAAGTCGCCCAGGGCCTGGATGCAGTTCGCTTCTCCCAGTTTGAACCCTATCTCCTCATAAAGCGACCGGGCTTCTTCGTACCGCTCCTGCGCCGCCTCGTATTCAGCCTGTTTCAGGTGCACGTCTCCCAGGGCTTTGAAACAGTCGGCTTGTCCCCGTTTGTCTCCCATTTCCTGGTAGATCGGCAGCGCATCCTGATACTGCTCCCGTGCCGCCTCATATTCGGCCAGCCGCAGATGCACGTTCCCCAGCGCTTTGAGACCGTTGGCTTCCCACATCTTCGAACCAATGGCCCGGTAGATTGACAACGCTGCTTCGTACCGCTCCCGCGCCGTCTGGTATTCGGTCAGCCGCAGATACACCTCTCCCACTCCCTGGAGGCAATTGGCTTCCCTCAACTTATCGCCAATCTCCCGGCAAATCGGCAGCGCTGCTTCGTACCGCTTCCGCGCAGCCTCGTATTCGGCCAGCGTCAGGTACACATACCCCAGGGCCAGGAGGCAGTCGGCTTCACCTAATTTGTCCTCAATTTCCCGGTAAATGGGCAAGGCTTCTTCATAGCGCTTCCGCGCTGCCTCGTATTCGGCCAGTCTCATGTGCACGTCCCCCAGGCATTTGATGCAGACGGCTTGCCACAATTTTGACCCAATTTCCCGGTAGAGAGACAGTGCCTGCTCGTATCGCTCCCGCGCCGCCTCGTATTCGGTCTGGGTCATATGCACGTGCCCCAGAAAGAGGATACAATCGGCTTCCCCCAATTTATCCTCAAGCACCTGGTAGATTGGCCAGGCTTCCTCATACCGCTCGCGGGCCGCTTCATAATTGGACTGCCAGAAATGGGCATTTCCCAGAGATTTGATGCAATTGGCTTCCCCCCGTCTGTTGCCAATCTGCCGGTAGAGCAGTAAGGCGGTCTCGTACTGCTCCCGCGCCGCCTCGTACTCGGACTGCCTGATATGCACATCTCCCAGTTCGTAGATACAGTTAGCTTGCCCACGCTTGTCGCCAATCGTCCGGTAGAGCTGCAAAGCTTCTGCATATCGCTCCCGTGCCGCCTCGTGTTCGGACAGACTGGTATGTACGTCCGCCAGACCCTTGAGGCAGTCGGCTTCTCCCCGTCTGTCCCCCATCTCCCGATAAATCTGCAACGCTTCCTCGTATTGCCGCCGGGCCGCCTTGTATTCGGATAATCTCAGGTGCACATCTCCCAGGGCTTTAATACAACCGGCTTTGAGTTGCCGGTCGCCGTCAACTGAGTGTAAGGCCTCCTGAAAGGCGGTCACCGCTTCCCGGTGGTGATAATACCGCCTTTCCACCTGGCCCTGCCAGAAATAGGTCCAGCCTTGTCCCCGACCATGCAAGCGGTCCGCTTCGACCTGCTCCAATCCGGCCTGAGCCAGGGCATAGACCAGCGTATACTGAAA
This sequence comes from Anaerolineae bacterium, assembly GCA_034409055.1. Lineage (GTDB taxonomy): Bacteria > Chloroflexota > Anaerolineae > 4572-78 > J111 > DAOUMU01. The sequence continues at coordinate 12,182 of DAOUMU010000105.1, read as the reverse complement.
GGATCTATCCCAGTCGTCCCCTAAACGCCACAACGCATCAGCCCCTTCATTCGGATCGCTGATGAGTAAGTGGTAGGTCTGCTCAATTTGCCACTCCGGTACATCCGCCTGGCGCTGGCCGAAGTAAGTAGCGGCACGGGTAGATAGGTTGAGATACGCCTCATGCCGCTCGCGCCACAGGTGATCGAGCATAGCCGCCCGGGTGACTTCGTGAACATTGTAACCGCTCCGAGCGGTGAAAGGTTCGACAAAAGGCAAATCCTGCAACTCAGTATAGAGAGGCTTGACCTCGGCCACGGATCGGTCCAGCAAGGCCGCCAGAATGTCGGCATCAAACCAATGAGGCACAGCAGCAGCCCAGGCAGCGTCCTGCAGTCCCTGGGAGAGACTTTCGAGCAGGGCTTCCGTCACCAACCAACTTCGCTCTTCGTCGGTCTCGGCGGCTTGCAAACGGGCTAACAGGCGATCACCCGATAAATCGTTTTCGTTCATGACTAACCTCCTTGTCCAGCGACCGTAACCAGGGCCTTGACAATCTCATAGGGGTGGCCCTTGAATAGGACACAATATGCCTCGATCCATTCATTCTTTAGAACCAGACCGACCTGCCTGCAGTAGTGTTGCCAGTGAACAGGATCATCAATTGGGGGTAAAGTGTGCCGACGACAACTCCAGGTAACCGTTTCGGCCGGTACGGTGCGTCCGGCAATGACCACGACCAGATTGGGGTTACGATGTGTATAACGTAGAAAGATTTCCCTAAACCACTCCGCTACGTCAGGGGGGGCCGCTTCAAAGGTGTCGAAAATCAGGACAGGCCGGCCAGAGAGGCGACGTAGGTCCTCAAAGAAAGCCCGGCTCAGTCTGAGCCGGTAAGCCCGGCGACTACTTTCGTCATCGGCCTTCAGGGCGGCCTCAATGGTTAAGGAGTCGATGAAAGTGTCAAGAGGAATGGTGGTGTTTGTCATGGTACCGATCGTCTCCGCAAAGATATGGAAGTAAGGCCAACCCAAGATGTCACACACTTCAGAGAAAACTTCGTGCAAGCCGACCGCCTGGCCCTTCAGATCAATTAAGGCTACACTTTCTGGAGGGCACAAATGTCTAAACTCCTTCAATAAGGTAGATTTGCCCTGGCCACCAGGTGCTTCTATCAGCAAGATGTGCTCCTCCTCCGGATCGGTCAGTATCCGCTTAAATAGGCTGAGTTCGTCGTCTCGATTAGCTGACAGGCGGCTCAATCGGTAAGGTTTTCCCTGGTCCCCCCCAGATGGTATGACCTCAACCTCAGCAGGCGGTTCTGCTCTACTGTCTATTTCTTTCAGTTCTGCTTGTAACTTCTCAATTTCCACTTCGATATCTTCTATTTCAATAACGACATCAGGGTCAACGTCTATCCCTTGTAAGGCCTGCTTCTCTTTAAGTTTTTGCAAACGACGATTGTAATTGGTTATCAGTCTTTTGATATTATTTCGATGTGACATAAGCCTCTTGCCCAAATCGTAAAAACAATGGATAACGTAGGACGGGCTTTCTAGCCTGTCCTACGTTGGACAGACTTTCAGTCTGTCCAACTTACATCGAGTTATGCTTCTTAGCCTGGCAAATAATCCTGCATACCTTCTATGTTTTCTAACAGCCGGGCTTGGTCGGGAAACTCAAACATAATCGCCCTGACCAAATCACGGCAATAGTTGCGTCGAGCCTCCAGATTATCCTTAATATAACGTTTGTAGAGCCAGGCGTGCGTAAAAAGCGGCTGATTGTTGAGCTGAAAGAAAATCCACTCGCTAAACCTCTCATCATGTTTAGTAAACCACAAACGCTCCGGACTCCAGATGGCTCTCAGAAAAGGTTGCGCCACCAGATTCATTTCCCTGGCGCACATCGTTAACAATCGCTGTTCGGCGAACAAAAGCTCAGGCCGTACATCGTCGGAAAAAGTGAGACCAAGGCTATTGTTGGTCATGTAACGGATGGCTTCTCGAGCGTAATAATCTTTAAACGCCTGATGGCCAAAGTAGACGATGGCTGCATTGGCCGCCATTGTCTGGCCCCAATTCCAGGCTCGCTTAAAGCTGTAGCTGGGCGGCCGCTTAAGATTCTTCCGGCGACAGTACCATATTAACCCCTTAACAGCTTCCCAATGGGTGAACCGTAAATCGAATCCTGCGTAAAACCGGTTCAGGTTCCGCCATACGACCATGTCCGTATCAAGCGACACGCAGGGCGTCTTCTCATTCAAGTAAGCAAAAAATTTGCCGGCTGCCCAAAACAGACTGGGGTTTATTGAGCTACCATCGATACTGTCTAATACCTCCGTATTGTAATCATCCCAAAGCTCCAATATGCCTAATTCGGCAAACAGGGAAATTACTACGGAGTCCCCATACAGCCTGATCGGTCCATTTAATTGCCGCCATTTCAGAATGGACAGTATCGTTAGCAGGAGGTCATAATCAGGTAGTTGAAAATAGGCCTTATCCGCCCCACCAGATGTCTTGAATTTTATCCCTGGGGCATTCCGGTACCCGGCCGGGGGTGACCACATAACATGGAAGGCTCTCATTTTTCTTTGAGATGTAATTCCTTTACCGATCACAACAACGTGGCATAAATTTCAAAGGTTTGCTTTATCATATTATTGATAGTGTAGCCCAAGTTCACCTTATCCATCTCTGGTTCCGTTTTTATTTTCTCGGCCATATGCTTCATCGCCGTATACATCTCTTCTGTATCAAGGGGGTTAATCTTTATGACAAAATCTGTCTCATCCCGGACCAATTCTTCCACCCCACAAAATCGAGATAAGATGAGGGGAATCCCCAAACAGATACAATCATAAGCAATGAGATTAAACGGGTCGTATAAACTGGGCATCACCACGATATCACAAGCCTTTAAAAAACCTAAATACTCCTTTCTGGCTCGCTTCCAGTCAAAAAGTTTAATCGCCCCGCACTGATGCAAATAATAAAACCCCTTTTCTAAAAACGGATCAAACCCCACATCAAAGTTACTGAAATCGGACAAGATGCACAAAGAGGCCTGGCCAACCTGAGAGAAGTAGTGAAAAAAACTCTCTGCTAAAAGGTATATACCTTTTCGATAGTCCCACCGGCCAGCAAAACCGAATTTTATATCGTCATTTTCAAAATTTGATCGCCTGCGGCTGATTTTTTCTTCGTCCGGCAAGATTGAAGCGGGGTAAATAACAGTTGAGCTGCTTATCAAATCGCCAAAGTATTTGTATCCGTTATAGGAGTCACTCCTGCTGTTAAAGATCACATGGTCAGCAGACTGCACCATTTTCTTTTGCAGGTCGATAAAAAAGTCAAACCGGTACCATTTGCGCTGTTTGTCGATAATAAATTCGTGCCACAGAATAGAAGGTAACCAATAGATAACTTTTTGCCTGGTCCGGCCGGTGGCTTTGAGCTTTTCAACGACATTCCCCCAATGATAAACTGTACTGACGATTAAGTCGTAAGCCCTGAGTGCATCCAGGCCATCTTTCAACTCAAAACAGTTAACTGTAACCACGTCCACCTTTTGGCTATAGGCCATCACATAATGGTCGCTCATCGTTTCAACCAGAGAACGATTTTCGCGACCCTCTTCTTGATGGGAAAATATCGTCAGCTTGTCCAGTTCAAAGAAATCATCAATAAACTGAAGTAAGGTGGCGATGTAATAATTGATTGAAAGACTACTTCCTCCCAGAAAATCTAAGGTTAAGAAAGCGATAGATACTTTGTTCTTCATACGCTGCTTTTGTGTCATTCTGAGCGACAGCGAAGAATCCCTATCATCCCTCAAACGTGAACGTCAATTACCCCTACGGGCAAGCGTGAAGCCCGTTCTGAAGCCAGGGGTTGGTCAATAGCTAACCGAAAGTCGCCATTTTCGTGATCAGAGACCGCCTCGTCAATGTTCTCATATAAGAAACAACAACGAGTGCATACCGGAAATCTTTCCAGAACCGTTAAGGTTTGTCTAAATTCGTGTGCTTTTTGATTGCCCCATATGGTCCAAAAATTATCCTCGGTAATATTACCAATCGGGTTATCCAAACATAGTAATACATCCCCGTTTGGATTAATGGTCGGGTTTTGCCAGGGTTTCGTACAGATACGCCCCGGTTGTATCATAAAATGATCGTGTTCAGAATAGTAGAGGGGTAGGTCATTGTAACTTAAATCAGGCAAGAATGAGATGTTCATTTGCGAGCAAAAATCTCTTTTGACCTTAATCATCACCTGGCTCAATCTTCTGAGGTACGCCTCGTCGAAATGATATTTTTTCTTGGGAAATAGACGCGCCTGATAACTTATCCCCATATGCTTCCGCCAGACTGAATCGGTCAGTTCATTTAACTGGGGCGACGAGTACTGGATATGCTGCAAGAAAACCTGGCTCGGCTTAAACTCGGCTATAAATGCCAAAAAGTCCAGGATGTTATCCACATTATCCGGCAGGATAACAAAGTTCACAGACCAGGTAATGGCCCGTCCCTTTTCGTTATATTGCCTGATCTGCTCCAACGCTCTAACAATTCTGTCAAAGCTCTTTTTTGAGTTACGGATTCCGTTGTGAACCTCATGCGTACCATCAATACTAATCTGGAGAGCAATGTTATAATTGGCAATATCCTCTAAATAATCTACCAGGAAATACCCGTTGGTCACAATGCCGGTGGGACAATCATAGCGATGGACGGCTGCAAAAATTTTTCTGATTTCGGGATAAATCAATGGTTCCCCACCAAACAAAACAATATTAGGCCTGACCCAGGCAATGCTGGCCATGAATTTTTCCCATTCTTGCGCCGGCAGATCGACGACCTTATTATTCTTAAAATCCCCCCCGTATTGAGTACACATATCACAAACCAGATTGCATTTATGGGTTAAGGTAATGATGAATTCTGTTGGTAGGGGAAATTTTCTTCTTAAGCCACACGGATCGATCTGGTATTTTGTCTCGCTTTTGGGAATTTGTGCGTTATAAGCAATTTTAGCAATTTGTGTACTCATCCTTTCTCCTCCTGATCCTTCGTCGGCTCTGGTCGTTTATCCACAGTCCAATATTCGCCATAAGTTGACATTTTTTCCTGCCACAGCTTTGGATCCCGACCATATAAATCTACCAACCCGCGCAAGCGGGTTGCAACCCAATCGTTAAGCGCGTCAGCCCGGTAACGCCAGGCCCAGTTACCGCCCAGGGTACCCGGCGTATTCATGCGAGCGTCGCTGCCCAAATTAAGCACATCTTGGAAAGGAACAATGGCAAAACGGGCTACCGAAGCCATAGCCAGCCGGATGAAATCCCACACAATGTCATCATCGGGCCGGGCCAGGTAACGCCGGATAAAATCTTTATCCTCCTCGGCACGTTCCCAATACCAGGCCTTGGTGGTGTTATTATCGTGGGTCCCGGTGTAGACCACCGCATTGTACCGATGATTGTGGGGCAAGAAGGAATAGGTCGCACCCATTCCTCCCGCCTCTCTATCATCGAAGCCAAACTGCAAAATGATCATACCGGGAAAACCAAAGCGGTCACGCAACGCCTTGACCTGTGGGGTAATCACCCCTAAATCCTCGGCCAGAATGGGCAATTCGCCCAGCGCCTCCTTAACCGCTTCAAAAAGCTCTTCTCCCGGTGCTTTAACCCATCGTCCATTGATGGCCGTTTCTTCGCCGGCCGGTACCGCCCAGTAAGACTCAAACCCCCGAAAATGGTCAATCCGAATAATATCAACCAACTGCAATGTGGCTCGAATACGTTCAATCCACCATTGATATCCCTGGGCCACCATTGCCTCCCAATCATAAAGCGGATTACGCCATAATTGTCCGGTGGCACTGAAATAATCGGGGGGCACCCCGGCAATAACTGTTGGTTGTCCGTTCTCGTCAAGCTGGAAAAATTCGGGATTGGCCCACACATCAGCGCTATCGGGCGCTACAAAAATGGGAATGTCGCCGATAATTTTTATCCCCCGCTCATTGGCATAGCCTCGCAAGGCCGTCCATTGCTGGAAGAAGTAATATTGCCACACCTTACCAATGGCAATGGCTTCGGCTTTCCTTTCTTGCCAACGGGCGATGGCTTCCGGCTGGCGCAAGATAATGTCTTTGTCCCAATTGTTCTGCACCGTACCAGGGGTATCTCCCGCGCCAGTTTGCCGGTCAAAATAGGCTTTGACCGCCATAAAGAGGGCATAATCATCCAGCCAACCGGCTTGCTCGGCGCAAAAAGTCTCAAAATCGGCTTTACGTCTGGCCTCTGCCTTAGCCAGAAAATTACGCGCGGCCTTTTCCAACAGAGGAAATTTCCACAGAATAACCCAGCCATAGTCAACCCTATCAATGGGAAAATTAGGTACATTGGCCAGGTCAGCCGGATCCAGGTCACCAGCTTCGACCAGTCTGTCCAGATTAATCAGCAGCGGGTTGCCGGCAAACGAAGAATATGAAGCATAGGGCGAGTCACCCAGGCGGCCGTGGCCGGTTGGTCCCAAAGGTAACACCTGCCACAACGATTGTTTGGCCGCCACTAAAAAATCGACAAACCGGTAAGCGGCCTCGCCTAAATCACCAATACCGTGGGGGCCGGGGAATGAAGTAGGGTGTAATAAAATACCGCTAGCGCGGGCTAATTCCTCCATAGGGTATGTCTCCTCTTATCCTAAGTGGTTAAAAATCCACCAAAGTATACTGCAAAGCATAAGGCCCGTCAACGCTGTACATTTCTCCCAAGAAGCCCCCTATTATCATCTCTAATCATTCTATGGTATGATAGTAGTTCTATAACATTCTTAAGATTACATATCAACAAGAGAAGGTATGGAATCAGCAGAGGCATACATTCCAATCGATCGTCGCCGGGCGATGGTCAGGGGTGAAAAATTACCAGACCGGACCATTGGCGCGGCCTTGTTTGCCGACATTTCCGGCTTCACCCCGCTCGCTGAGGCTCTGGTCAAGGAACTCGGCCCCAAACTGGGCGCAGAAGAGTTAACCCGGCAACTCAACCTGGTCTACGATGCCCTGATTGCCGAGGTGCATCGTTACCGGGGTAGTGTCGTCACTTTTGGCGGTGATGCCATCATCTGTTGGTTTGACGGCGACCCGGCCATCGGCTCAAAACAGGCCGCATTACGAGCCACGGCCTGCGCCCTGGCCATGCAGCAGGTCACCGGCCGTACTGCCGATACAATTGGCCCTTCTCCTTCCGGCCTGACGGTGTCATTAGCCATTAAAGCAGCCGTGACGAGCGGCCCGGTGCGTCGCTTCCTGGTAGGCACTCCGCAGACTCAATACATCGACGTGCTGGCCGGGGTCACCCTGGACCGCATGGCCAGGGCAGAAAAACAGGCCCAAAAAGGAGAAGTCCTTCTCGGACCCGAAGTGATATCACAACTGGGCAATAAAGCACAGATCCTGGAATGGCGTCCAGAAGGCGAGACCGGACAACCCACAGCAGGAGCACACTTTGCCGTCGTAACCGGGTTGGCTGACCAAGTTGAAGCCACCCCCTGGCCTCCCCTCGTCCCTGCGCCGGGGGAAGCTGAGGGCGGAGGCTTGACCGAGGCCCAAATACGCCCCTGGCTCCTGCCGCCGATCTACGAACGACTGAAAACCGGCGGCGGGCAATTTCTGGCCGAATTGCGCACCGCCTTAGCCCTTTTCCTGAGATTCGGGGGGCTGGACTATGATCAAGACGATGCCGCTGGCCAGAAGCTAGATGCATACATCTGCTGGGTACACAACATCCTGGCTCACTACGAGGGCTACCTGATCCAGTTGACCACCGGCGATAAAGGCAGTTATTTATACGCCGCCTTCGGAGCCCCCTTGGCCCACGGCGACGATGCCGCCCGAGCCGTGGCGGCGAGTCTTGAACTGCGTACCCCACCCTCCGACCTGGATTTTATTACCGGCGTACAAATCGGTCTCAGCCAGGGCCGGATGCGAGCCGGTCCCTATGGCAGTTCGACCCGTCGCACCTATGGGGTACAGGGCAGTGAGGTCAATGCAGCAGCCCGGTTGATGGAAGAGGCTGAACCAGGCCATGTGTTGATCTCCAAGCATGTGGCTGAAGCCGCCGCCAAGAACTACGACTTCAAATATCTGGGACCGGTTAAGGTCAAGGGTAAGCTGGAGCCAATCCCGGTATTCGACGTCTTAAACAGGCGCTTGCCCGCAGCCCAACGACCAACCACCCTGGTCGCCTACGAGGAGGCCCTGGCCCAACTCGAACAGATCTTAGAATCAGTTCTGGCGGATCAGGGACAGGTCCTCTGTTTAGAAGGCGTAACCCTGGCCAGCCAGAGCCACCTGGCGGCTGATTTTATCGAGCAGGTCATCAGCCACGGCTTTCAAATAGCCCGAGGTACCTGCCAGAGTCCCGGCCATAGTATTGTCTATGGTCCCTGGCAGCAGATTTTTCGGACCTGGTTTGATCTGGCCGGCGAGTCCTTAGCCGGCCAGGAGGCGACGAATTGGACCGTCCGGCAGATCACCCAGGTTGAAACGGCCATCAAAAACATTAACCCCGATTGGCTGCCGCTCCTGCCGTTGTTAGGCGACCTGCTGGGACTACCAATCCCCAATAACACGACCACCATGGTCTTTGATCCGCTTTTACGTCAAGGGGTGTTCCTGGCCTTAGCTATGGAGATGATCCAAACATGGGCCGGCCAACAGCCTTTGCTGCTCCTCATCGAGGAGGCCCACTGGCTGGATGAAGCCTCCCAGGAACTGGCCCTGGCCCTGGCCCGAAGCATTGCTAAGGCACCGGTCTTGCTGACCCTGGCTCATCCCCTCCCCAGCCACGAAGATAAACCATTATTGCCTGGCCTTAACCAGTTACCTTACTACAATCATCTGAAACTACACAGCAAAACAGAGCCGGTTACTGTCTCCCGGCCCCACGACCAGCCGCAGATGACCACCCCCTCCCGAACAACGACCACGCCAAGGTCCGACATCATCGGGCGAACAACAGAACGCACCATCCTGACCAACCGGCTTCAGACCTTACTGTATAGAGGCCGGGGAGGGGCAGTGCTCATCGAAGGAGAAGCCGGGATCGGTAAATCACGGCTGGTGACCGATCTGATCGAACAAGCACATACCCTGGGCATCACCATCTTGATCGGCGCGGGTAACGCTATTGAGAAATCCACCTCTTATCACGCCTGGCGCCCGATTTTCAGGCAGCTTTTCAACCTGGATGGGCGGCCCGACACCGATACCATCATTCCTCACAGCCAACTTCTGTCCCTGTTGCCAACCGATCCGGAACTCTTACGGCTGGCCCCCCTGCTCAATGCCGTCCTGCCTTTGAGGTTGCCAGAAAATGAGGTTACCAAACAGATGACCGGGCAGGTGCGGGCCGAAAACACCCAAAAGCTTTTGACCCGCTTGCTGCAAGCAGCCGTCACCCGCTCTCCCACCCTGCTGATCCTGGAAGACGCCCACTGGCTCGACTCGGCTTCGTGGACGTTGACCGGCCTGGTTAGCCAGCAGGTCCACCCCGTCCTCTTCATCATTGTGACCCGCCCCCTGGCCGCCCCCCTCCCGGAGGAGTACAGTCAACTGCTCCATACCGCCGGTACCCAGCAGTTGTGGTTGGAGCCCTTACCACCGGAGGAGGCTTTGACCCTCGTCTGCCAACGCCTGGGGGTGGCTACGCTGCCAGAAACAGTCGCGGCGCTTATCCGTATGAAAGCCCAAGGACATCCTTTTTTCAGCGAAGAACTGGCCTACGCCCTGCGTGATGCAGGCATGATCCGTATTGTCGCTGGGAAGTGTCAGATCGCGCCTGATGTCGAGGACTTCAGTGCGATCACCCTCCCGGACACCATCGAGGATGTGATTACCAGTCGCATCGACCGGCTGAAGCCGCCTCAACAGTTGACCTTGAAAGTAGCCAGTGTTATCGGGCACGTCTTTCTATTTCGTCTACTGCGCGACATCCATCCCATCGAGACCGACAAATCCCACCTGCCTGAATATCTCGACACCCTGGAACAGTTAGACATTACGATCATAGACACCCCAGAACCAAACCTGGCCTATATCTTCAAGCACACCATTACCCAAGAAGTGGCCTACAATCTGATGCTATTCACCCAACGCTGGGCCCTCCATCGAGCCGTGGCCGAGTGGGTTGAGCGAACTCACGCCGACAATTTGTCTCCTTTCTACCCCCTCTTGGCCCATCATTGGCGCCAGGCGGTCCGGGGTCAGCATACCGACTCGATCCTGGTCGAGAAAGCGATTGGCTATTTGGAGAAAGCTGGAGCGCAGGCTCTGCGCAATAATGCCAATCAAGAAGCCATTCGCTTCTTTAATGAAGCCCTGGCCTTAGATACGGAGCAGAGGAGGGGAGAGGTGACGGAGCAGGAACCGGCTGGCCATCATATCCCCCCTCCCGGTGACAGCACCCAACTGCGGCGAGCCCGTTGGGAGCGACAGTTGGGGCAAGCCCATTTGGGATTGGGCAATCTACAGCAGGGTCGTAAGCATCTTGAGAAGGCCCTGGCCCTGCTGAACTGGTCAGTCCCCACCCAGGATTGGAGATTGGCCATCAGTCTGACCAAGCAAGTGTTGCGGCAAATCTTGCACCGCCTATGGCCGACCAGGTTCATAGAACACGCGCCAGATAAGCGGGCCAGGCTATTAGAAGCAGCCCGGGCCTATGAGCGGTTGGGAGAAATATACTACTGGTCCAACGAAACCGTCCCGGCTATGTACGCCGCCCTGCGCATCCTCAATTTAGCCGAACGGACCGGTCCCTCCCCAGAGCTGGCTCAGGCCTATGCCAATGTGTGCCTGGTGGCCGGATTCATCTCGTTACACTTCCTGGCCGAAGCCTATAGTCGCCGGGCCCAGGAAGCCGCTCACAAGTTAGACCACCGTCCGGCCCTGGCCTGGGTCTCAGAGATCATCGGCGTCTATGCCACCGGTGCTGGCAGATGGACCAAAGCCAGAGAGGTGTTGGAACAGGCTGTGCTGATCTTTGCTCATCTTGAAAACCGGCGCCGTTGGGAAGAATGTGCGACCACGCTGAGTGAAGTCTTCTACCTGCAAGGCAAATTCGCCGACAGCTTAAAATTGTGGCTCGACATCACCGCCTCGGCTCGCCGGCGGGGCGATGCTCAAGCGCAATCTTGGGGCCTGACCGGACAACTGAGGTGTTTACTGGCTCTGGGCCAGGCCCATACGGACGAGGCCCTGAGCGTTTTAGAAGCGCTAGAGGCCCTGCTGGCCGAAAATATTGGCAGTGCGGACGCCATTAACTTGTATGGGATCCTGGCGTTGGCTCACTTACGCCTGGGAGAGCCACAACTTGCCTGGCAAACGATGGATGCGGCCACCGATTTCATCGCTCAGTCGTCACCGACCGGATTTGGCTTAATCCATGGCTACACCAGCGCGGCCGAACTGTATCTCACCCTGTGGGCAGCCAGTGATCCAACAGAATCCCCTCTCAAATACCAGGCATTATCTCAGTCAGCCTGGCAAACCTGCCAGGCCCTGCACAAATACGCCCGTGCCTTTCCTATTGGCCAACCCCGCGCCTGGCTCTGGCAGGGCCTGTACGATTGGCTGGCCGGCCGGCCAGCCAAAGCCCACAAAGCCTGGCACAAAAGCCTCACCGCCGCCCAGCGCCTATCCATGCCCTACGACCAAGGCCTGGCCCATTACCAGATTGGCCGGCATTTGGCCACTGATGATCCGACCCACCAGTCCCACCTGACCCGCGCCCGCGAAATCTTCGCCCAATTAAACGCCGACTATGATTTGACCAGGGCTGAGGAGGGGTTAGGGGGAATGTAGGGGTGGAAAATTGGGGCGCACCCAAGACTAAACAAAACCATCAACAACGACAAAAGCCGCTCTCTGCGTAGAGAGCGGCTTTCCCTTTCACCAACATTCAGCCATCAGTGGCCAGCACGCTATCAAACTTACTTTGATGGCCTATCATAGCGACTCCAGTCGCCCATTACGGCGGAAAACGACTAAAGTCGTTACTACCTGGTCAATGTCATTAAGTTAAGGAAGCCATTCCAGACCTGACAGGTTTCACATGCCACTTTTCGGCGTAAATGCATCCCTGATCAGAACGAATCTGGCTCAAAATGACACCTTTGAAAACCTGTCAGG
>DAOUMU010000104.1:0-2900 GCA_034409055.1 Anaerolineae bacterium | reverse complement strand
GTCACCCTCTGTGTCGCCTATACAGTTGAAGGTGGTTAGGAAAATGAAGAAGACCGTACTTGTTTTGATTGCTATTCTCACTGTTCTGTTCGTGATAATTGTTATGAGCGGAGATCCCCGACAAGCTGTGGAAGTGTTTGCAGCGTTTGCCGTTGCGTCACTTCCTGGGCTTTTGCTATCACTGATTACGCTGATTCCGGCAGTCCGCAAACGCGCGCAAAGCAGTCTTGCCGGAAGGGTTGTAACGCTTCTGGTCGTTATGATATTATCGTTTGTTGTCATGTTTTTTGTATTCACGCGGATAGCCGTTGAAGTTATCTACGTGTACACATTCATTCCACGAATGGATCGGGAGGAGGAATTCTACCAATTCAAGGCGAAGTATGAGGAGAAAAGTTCTGCTATTATTCACGAGACTTGGATACGTGTAATAGTTCCGCCTCTCCTGAGACAGCAATGCTATACAACCGAAAAGGACGTATGTGAATTCGTCGATCAGTTTCCCGAAATCAGAAGGGTACTCTTTCAGAGTTACTTGCAAGGGGTTTTTTCCCCTCTAGTAATGGCTCTAGTTGGTAGCCTACCGGGCGGAGCGTTAGCATGGTACTTCACACGCAGAAAATACCCGCAAGAGGTTGTTATTGAGGTCTCTGAAGCACATTCGTAGCTGGTGGCAGAGGTGCGCGATGTAATTGCCAAGAGCAACAAGACGGTAAATCCTGCGGATTTCATGATGCGCTCCAAGCCTGTATCCCGGCCTAACTAAGGGCTATATAGTCACTGCCTATCTATCATCACCCCGATACGGGTGAATAGGTGGGCGGTAGGCCGATAATAATCAAACCAGAATTTGGCTTGCCAGCGGGGCAAAAAGTAACTTCCACTTGATGTCGCCAGCCAGGTCGTAAAACGTGAAACGTGAAGCGTAATGTCTTATCTACGGCTCACTTTTACGCTTTACGTTTTACGCGGTTGGGCGCTTTATATTGTTGGGCTGGACTTGGGGAGAATAGAACCTTCACCTACATTATCCATCATCTCTAAAAATTGCATCCAGGACATCTTCATCGAATGGATTCTGATTCTTTTCAAGTATGCTAATCCACTTCTGTCTATCTCCCATATCATCTATGTTCTTATTACCATCATTTGCACTCAACCAATCCACATAGGCCTCAAAATCTTCCTTGGCCCCCTCGAAATCTTTCATCAACGCACGCGCTATTCCTCTACTATCTCGAAAGGCTACTCTATCCTTTTCAGTTTCTGCTAACTTGACCGCTTGATTACAGTTATCTATGACCGTAGCAGCCTTATTTAATAGACTTCCACACCAACAAACACCATTATGGGCTTCTGCGTTTAGGGGGTCTAACTTGGCAGCATTCTCATAATCTGCAAAAGCTGCTTCTAAATCACGAAAAGCAGTATAATAGAGATGAGCTCGGTTAAAATAGGCACGAATATAATTTGGGTTGAGTTCAAGGGCTTTAGTATAGTCTTCAATAGCACGGTTGTATTCCCCCAATCCTTCGAAAGTAAAACCTCGGTTGTTATATGCTTTTGCAAATGTAGGTTGAAGAGCAATAGCTATATTGTAATCAGAGATAGCGCCTAAAAAATCACTTTGGTCGTAGCGAGTTACTCCTCGATTAAGGTAGATTTCGACCCAAGTAGGATCCAATTCAAGAGCCTTATTGTATTTAACAATAGCTCCGGCCAGATCACCTTGCAATTTCAGAGTATTACCTTGGTAAGCATAATTGTAGGCTTCAGTATCATTAGCTCTAGGAGCGTCAGGTTTGTTGTATTCTCCTATCTCGGTAACAGCAGGAATCCATAACTTTTGCCCAACTTCAATAGAATTAGGATTATCGATGGTTTCAAAACTGTCATCTTCAACAGCTTTAGCATTAGTGGCTAACCAGATGGCCGGCCAAGCTAATGGATCACCATAAAACTTTTCTGCCAGTTTACTTAACCAATCATCAGCCTGTATGACATACTCTTGCCCTCCTTCTTTAGATGATGCATTATCTGCTTGAATAAGATTAAATGTTAACATAAATGGAAACGCTACTAATAATATGGTAAGTCTTATCATATATAAAAAAAGACGTTTCATCCGAATAATCCTTTCGATTGCGTTTTATCTTGCCTATATTTTCCTTTTCAGAATAACAGGTTTACGAGCAAAATGTTGGACTAAATTCTGACAAAAATCCAACTATATACAATTGTTAAATTCCAGCCATATAACACCCGCATTTCACTAAACTTGTGACCGATTGGGCACAGTGCTGTGGACGTAACCTGCCCCAACTTCACTTTCTTTGCCGTAGTAAAAAATGACCGCCGCAGAACCAGCCCAACTAAGGGCTATATAGTCACTGCCTATCTATCATCACCCCGATACGGCTGAATGGTGGGCAGTAGTCCGATAATATCCTACAAGTCTACCATAATATTTTACCATCTTAATTAAAAAAAGGCTACAGCTTAACAATTAGTAATTAGCAATTAGCAATTAACAATTGGGAGTTGGTCAGCGGATGGATAGCGGCGACCGCAGGAAGTGCGGATGGGGGGCGGGGAGGGAAGGATGAGGGATGAGGGATGAAGGATGAACCCCACCGGGGCAGGTGATGAACCCCACCGGGGCAGGGGATGAGGGGTGAGGGATTGGGGATTGGGGGGGGTGAAACACTGAGGCACTGATTGGATTGAATGCACTGAGGAGGGGGGCCGGAAGTGGCTGCGTCGCTGTTGGGGTAGTCAATGTCATTAAGTTAAGGAAGCCATTCCAGACCTGACAGGTTTCACATGCCACTTTTCGGCGTAAATGCATCCCTGATCAGAACGAATCTGGCTCAAAATGACACCTTTGAAAACCTGTCAGG
>DAOUMU010000103.1:0-10616 GCA_034409055.1 Anaerolineae bacterium | reverse complement strand
CCCCCCCCCCCCCCCCCCCCCCCCCCCCCCCCCCCCCCCCCCCCCCCCCCCCCCCCCGGGTGACGCTTTCCGCTCCACGTTTCCCGCTTTTCGCTCCACGCTTCCCGCTTTCCGCTCCACGCTTTCCGCTCTACGCTCTACGCTCCTCGTCTGCCGGGGCTCGTTCGCGTAGCCAGCGGTGGACCAGGGGGATTTCGATGCTGTAGCCGGTTTCGCTCCGGGTCAGGACGCGGCGGTGGACGAGGCGGGTCAGGGTCGGGGAGTCGGGTAAGGTTAGCGGCGCCTCAGCAGCGGCAATTTGGTGGAGGAGGGGCTGGCCGTCCGGTCCGGCCATCTCGTCCCAGACGTTGCGGAAGTAGGGCTCGCCCTGATCGAGGGCGCGGACGAGGGCAGCTTCAAGGAGGGTTTGAGGCTCTTTGGGATTTTTCGTGGCGCTCGGCCCGGACACGTGCGCCTGCGCGTAGTGCAGGTGTTTACAAATCCGGGCCTACATCTTGTGGCATAAAATGGCTATGCCACTATATGTCGGGGATCTGTCGACACCTGCACTTGCGGCGCTGGTGCAGGTGTCCCCTCTGAGCGATTCCACGGAAATTCCTGAAGAACCTGGTTTGATTTGAGTCATAAGATAATTACTCAGTAGTAGACGCATCCCCATGCGTCTACGGCGGGCATAGGGATGCCCTGGCTACGGTTTTGTAACAGAAAAGGGATGCCTTGGCTGCGTTTTGCAACAGAAACTGGTTAGCCGCAGCCTGTGCCAAATAAAAGGTGTGTCCGTTAGCGAAATTGTTAATTACTCATTACTCATTGCTAATTGTTAAGCTAATACGCTATAGCCCCCATCCACCAAAATGGTCTGGCCGACGATCATGCGGGCATGATCAGAGCAGAGGAAGGCGACCACGCGGGCGATATCCTCCGGAGTGACCAGGCGACCGGCCGGGGTGCGGCTGGTAGCGTACTCAAAGGTGGCTTGCAGGTCAACGGGGAAAGCGGCCACGGCGTCGGTTTTGACCAGGCCGGGTGAGACGGCGTTGACGATGATCCCCTTGGGGGCCAGGTCGACGGCCAGGTAGCGGGTCAAGGACTCGACCACCGCTTTGGAGAGGCCAATGGCCCCGTAATGGGGCAACACCCGGTGACTGCCGGGGCTGGTGATGTTGATCACCCGGCCCCAGCCGGCCTTTTCCATCAGGGGCACAGCCCGCTGCACACACCGTAAAATGGAGCGGGCGTTGACGTCCATGGTCCAATCCCAATGCTTGTCGGCCACGTCCATAATGTCCCGGGGCGTGCCGCTGGCGGCGTTACCCACAAAAATATCGCAGCGACCAAAGGTGGTCTCGACCTGATCAAACATGGCCTCGATTTTATCCGCTTCGACCAGGTTGGCTCTAACGGCGATGGCCCGCCCGCCCAGGGCTTCCACTTCGGCCACAACTTGCTGGGCGGCCTTCTTCTTACGCAGGCAATGTACGACAATATCGGCCCCCAGGCGGGCCAATTCCAGGGCAATGGCTCGCCCAATCCCCCGCGAGGAACCGGTGATGAGGGCGACTTTGTTGGTTAGATATTTATCGGTCACAGGTATCAAGCCCGAATAATGCCCACAATCTGATCCCGCTTCTCCTCCATGAGGGCTTTCGATTTAGCCTCCAGGTTGAGGCGTAGTAACGGCTCGGTGTTGGAGGGGCGGACGTTAAAATGCCAATCGTCAAAGGTAGCGGAGACACCATCCAGCCACTCCACCTGGCCTGCCTTGAAAGTTTCGGCCAGTTCATTCATTTTGATTTTGGGATCGCCGGAGATACGGGTATTGATTTCGCCGGAGATAAAATATTTGGCTTCGAGCGGCTTGAGTAGATCAGACAGCTTGGCCTTCTTTTTGGAGAGCATCTCCATAATGACCAGCGAGGGGACGATACCGGAGTCGGCAAAGAAGAAATCTTTAAAGTAATAGTGGCCGGTCACCTCGCCGGCGAAGATAGCCTCTTCTTTGGCCATGCGAGCCTTGATGAAAGCGTGTCCGACCCGTTCCATTAAGGGAGTGCCGCCGGCCGCAGTAATTAAATCCGGCACGGCCCAGGAGGCGCGAACATCGTACAAAATTTTGGAACCGGGATATTTTTCTAAGAGGTATTGCCCCATCAAGGCCGTCAAAAAATCGCCGGACACGAAGTGGCCCCGGTCGTCAATGGTGAAAAAGCGGTCGCCGTCCCCATCAAAGGCAAAGCCGATATCGGCTCCTTCGGCCACGACCCGCTGCTCCAATTCGGCCCGGTTTTCCGGTTGCAGCGGATCCAGGCCGTGGTTGGGTAAGCTGCCGTCAGGCTCAAGATACATGCCGGTCAAATCGACGGAGGGCAGACGGTCATAGATGCGCTTGAGAATGGGGCCGACCATACCGTTACCGGTATCGGCGATCACCTTGAGCGGGGCCAGCGCCTCCCCATCGATCAAGCCCAGCACCATCTCCACAAAATCTTCGCTCAAATCTTTCTTGATCATCGTCCCCTGGCGGGTTGGTTCGGCAAAGGCATCATTCTCCACAATGCGCCGTAAATCCTGAATGCCTGCATCCCCGCTGAGAAGCTGGGGCATCTTTTTGACCATCTTCAACCCGCTGTACTGGGCCGGATTGTGGGAGGCGGTGACCATAATCCCGGCCTGGTCCAGGGTGGCACAGGCATAATAATATTGGTCGGTGCTGACCATGCCAATGTTGATCACATCCGCTCCCTGGTCCATCAGGCCCCGTGTCACCGCATCGAACATTTGGGGGCCGGAGAGGCGCATATCCCGCCCGACAATGACCGTATCCACTTTCAAAAAGGTGACAAAGGCCCGGCCAATGGCGTAAGCGGCCTCCTCGTTTAAATCATCTGGGTAAATCCCCCGAATATCATACGCTTTGAAAATCCCCGGATTAACTTCCATCGGTTTGTCTCTCCTTCACCGCTAATAAAAAGCATTAAATTATGTTTGGATTTTACCTCATCAGCCTGACAGACACAAGCGAGCGTATTGATACGGGTGCGTTTCAGTTTTGGGGCGAGTATGGATTGGTCTAACTCATTGTCACAGGTATATAACTGTGCTAAAATGAAACACATTCGAATCAAATCAAGCAAAAGGAGTAAATCGCATGGCAAATATTCTTTGTATTGGGGCCGGGCACGTTGGGGGGCCAACGATGGCCGTGATTGCCAAAAATTGCCCCGAACACCGGGTGGTGGTGGTCGATATCAACGAGGCCCGGATTGCGGCCTGGCAGTCGGCTCAACTGCCCATTTACGAACCTGGGTTGGATGAGATTGTTTTTGGCATCCGGAACAGGAATCTCTTTTTTTCCACGGAGGTTGATCGGCACATCGCTGAGGCGGACATTATCTTTGTCAGTGTCAACACCCCGACCAAAACCTTCGGTCAGGGGGCGGGCAAAGCGGCCGATTTGCAATTCTGGGAAAAGACGGCCCGGCAGATTTTAGACAATTCAACGACACCCAAAATTGTAGTTGAGAAGAGCACCTTGCCCGTGCGCACGGCCGAGGCGATGGAGTACATTCTGAACTCCAACAGCAAAGGGCTTCATTTCGACGTGGTCTCCAATCCCGAATTTCTGGCCGAGGGCACAGCCATCCGCGATATGAAGAGCCCGGACCGGGTGCTGATCGGGGCGCGGGAAACCCCGTCAGGCCAAAAGGCAATTCAAACCCTGGTCGACATCTACGCCCACTGGGTGCCTCGTGAACGCATTCTCACCACAAACCTGTGGTCCAGTGAGTTGTCCAAGTTAACAGCCAACGCCTTCCTGGCCCAGCGCATCTCCTCGATTAATGCCATCTCGGCCCTGTGCGAAAGGACTGAAGCCAACATTGCCGAGGTGGCTCATGCCATCGGCCAGGATAGCCGGATTGGTCCCCGCTTTTTGCGGGCCAGCGTGGGCTTTGGCGGCTCCTGCTTTAGAAAGGATATTCTGAACCTGGTCTACTTGTGCGAATATTACGGGCTGTACGAGGTGGCTGCCTATTGGGAGCAAGTGGTGAAGATGAATGAGTACCAACAGGCGCGGTTTGTGTCAACGATGGTTTCTTCGATGTTTAACACCGTCGCCGGCAAGCGGATTGCCCTTTTTGGGGCTGCCTTTAAGGCCAACACCGGCGATACCCGTGAGTCACCGGCCCTGGCCGTTTGCCTCGCCCTGCTGGAGGAGCGGGCCGAGATCGTCATGACCGACCCCTATGCTCTGGACAATGCCCGGGCTGACCTGGGCCAGGCCGCCGAACGGGTGATCTTCGAACCAGACCCCTACGCCGCGGCCAGGGATGCTCACGCCATCGCCATCCTGACCGAATGGCCTTTCTTCGCTGAATTGGACTACCAGGCCATCTATGACTCAATGGTCAAACCGGCCTTCATCTTCGACGGTCGTAACATTCTGGATCACAAGAAGGTTCATGAATTGGGCTTTAACGTCTACGCCATCGGCAAGCCACCGCTGACCATTTTCACTCCAAATGACTGATGAATTACTTCCAATCCACCGGCGACCTTAACTGGCCTAACACGACTCGCCGGATCCAGTCCAGGCCCTGGATGACCAGCCAGCGGCGGATGTAATCGTTGTTTCGGTAGTTTCGCCCCATTTGAACCCGGTGCAGGTCGCCGAGACCGCTAAAAGCGATAAAGGTGGAATTGTCGGCGAAGGGACCGACCAGGGTCAGGCCCAGGCCATCGATCGGGGTAATGGCCTGGGCCAGAGAGGCGGCCAGCGTACCACCGTCTGGATGCTTTTCAGAAGGCGACTCCAGACCCACGGCTTGTAAGGCTTCAGCCGGGCTGGCCGGATGTAAATCGGTCACCAGCACCTGGCCAAAGCCGGCTTCAACCATCTCGCGGCCCAGTTGGCCGCCGGTCAGGGTGTCCACCACGGCCAGCTTTAACCCTTTTTCGGCCAGGAGGCGGCCCACGACCTCCGGCACGGTTTCTTTGTCCACGCCATAAATGGCCACGCCCAGCCGCTGGCGCAGTTTGGCTTCCATGGGCGCAATCAGGGCCTCGGCTTCCGCTTCGGTGTCCGCTTTGGCCGTGATACGTACATCGGTTTGACCGGGGTGGGCGGCCAGGCCAACCGTGGGATTCTTTTCAGTCATCAGGTCGCCGATGGCCCGGTCGACGTCACTCTCCCCCACGGCGCAGGTTCGCAAAACGCGGATTTTCATGACCTTGGCCCCGCCCATCCGTTCCACCAGCAGAGGGACGACCGTATTTTTCATCATATATTCCAACTCGCGGGGCACGCCCGGTAGAGAAATGATAAAGCCCCGGCCCTGTACGTCCTCGCTTAAAAAACAGGGAGCGGTGCCCACTGGGTTGCGTAGCGGCAGCGCCCCTGCTGGAATATAGGCCTGCCGTTTGTTATTATCGGCCATCGTCCGGCCAAAGCTGCGAAACCGGGCCGCAATCTGCGCTTCCAACTCGGTACTATAAACGAGCTGGCGACCGGTGGCATTGGCTACGGCCTGGCGGGTGATATCGTCCACCGTCGGTCCCAGGCCGCCGGAGGTAATGACCACCTCGGAGCGATCCAGGGCCAGGTTGAGCACCTCAGTGATGCGGGCCTCGTTATCGCCGACCGTGGTTTTGTAATAAAGATCCAGACCGATATCCCGCAGCATCCTGGCCAGCAAGTTGGCGTTGGTGTCAACAATTTCGCCCAGGAGCAATTCGGTCCCGATCATAACAATTTCTGCGTGCATAGGTCTCCTCGTTACCCAACAAGATTTGTGTTTTCCGCGAGAATCATAGCTGCGTAAGTAAGTCTACATGCCAAGTGATGTGTTACGTGTTACGTGTTGCGTGTTGCGTATTCATAGAACCAGAATTAGCAATGAAAAAGTAGCTTCCGGTGAGACAGCCCCATAAAGTAAAGCGTAAACCCACAGGGCAGTGACGTAAACCCATAGGGCAAGTGAGTGAGCCATAGATAAGTCATTACGCTCCCCGCTCTCCGCTTTCCGCTCCTCGCTCCCCGCTTTCCGTTTTTGTTGCCAGCCAACTCAAGGATTATAATCAGTCGATCCAATTTTGTGCTCACGATAGGCCCGTGACCCGTCGTATCGCCGGTCATGGACCGGCTTGGAGCGTTAAATTTGGATCTGCTGATAATCGGGCTGTTTGGCCGACAAGCCAAGGACATGATTAAGCAGATTGGGTTAATCGTCAAATTTAACTTGTCAGGAGAATAAGATGACCCGGACACGACTGCGAGAATTGGGTATTACCATCGGCAACCTGCCCCCTGGACCACACAATGCAATCACGGA
Source organism: Anaerolineae bacterium (assembly GCA_034409055.1). Taxonomy (GTDB): domain Bacteria; phylum Chloroflexota; class Anaerolineae; order 4572-78; family J111; genus DAOUMU01. Next base: position 4,287 of record DAOUMU010000103.1, on the reverse strand, counting down.
TGTGCCGGGGGTCTGGGTAGGCCACACCACGCTTATTTACGACGAGCCCCGCCTGGCCCGCACCGGGGTGACAATTATCGTCCCGCGTGAAGGGGAGATTTGGCGTGACAACGCCTTTGCCGCTTATCACACTTTCAACGGCACCGGTGAACTGACCGGCACCCATTGGCTAACCGAATCGGGCTTGCTGTGCTATCCCATCGGGATTACGAACTCCCATCAAGTCGGCATCGTGCGAGACAGTCTCGTTGCCTATGCCAAAGAACACGGTTTTTCCGATAGTTCTGCCCTGGCTGTGGCGGCCGAAACCTATGATGGCTGGCTCAACGATATTGATGCTTTTCATTTAACCAAGGCGCACGTTTACGAAGCCCTGACCTCGGCCAAAGATGGACCGGTGGCCGAAGGAAATGTAGGCGGCGGCACAGGCATGATTTGCCACGATTTTAAGGGGGGGATCGGTACTGCTTCGCGGTTGGTCGATAGCCAGAGCGGCCAGTACATCGTCGGAGTCCTGGTGCAGGCCAATTACGGTGATCGACATTTGCTGCGCGTGGATGGTGTACCGGTGGGCCGCGAGATTGGACCGGAACACACCCCTTTACCCTGGGACGAGTCGTCCCAGGGGGGATCGATCATCGTTATCATCGCCACCGATGCTCCCCTGTTGCCGGTCCAGTGTAAGCGGTTAGCCCAACGAGCCACGGTCGGGCTGGCCCGGGCCGGCGGTATAGGCCACAACGGCAGCGGCGACATCTTTCTGGCCTTTGCCACCGGCAACCATTTCCCCGGCAGCGCCAGCGGCTTGTATGACCTGAAAATGATGCCCCACCACCATCTGAATCCCTTCTTTGAGGCCGTGGCTGAAGCAGTCGAGGAGGCCATTCTCAATGCTCTGACTGCGGCCGAGACAATGACCGGCTTTAAGGGCCACACGGCCTATGCCCTCCCGTTGGATGAATTGCAGCGGGTGATGGCCAGGTATCGGTAAGGAGTCCCGGTAGATCCAATTTTTAGGCTAGATCCAATTTTTAGGCTCCGAGCGGACCACAGTCCGCCTAGAGCAAATTTGATCTACTGAGTCTCGACCGGACTCGCTCTGCCCCACAACCCAAAACCGCTGTTGCGACGTGCCTCACGCCGCCGGTGTTGTTCGTGGATTTCGGCCACGTGGGCAACTTTTTCGGCAATCGCGGCTTTTAACCAGATTTGACCATTCTCGGCGGTAGCCAGACTGCCTGTGCCATACGCCCCGGTGATGGTGTCGTCATCCCAGGGCGGATTGGCCACCAAAGCACCCCCTTCAACCCAATCCATGTAGTACGAGGGGGTAGCGATAAAGTCGGTTTCATCGACTACCCGTTCCATGTGGGTCAGATCGGGCCGCAGGTGCAGAATCAGGGCGGTTTCCAATTCCCCGGCGTGGCCCATACCACCTCTCGCCGAGCGGCGATATTTTTGCAGGGCGGTCACACCGGCCGGCCCGGAGAGATACAGCCAGGCCGTGGCGCAAAAAATCCGGCGGTGGCGTTCCCCCGCATATTTGACCACGTTGACCAGAAAGGAACAGTTACCGCCGTGCCCACTCATCAAATAGAAACGGTCAAAGCCCCGGACCACCAGCCCGTCAATCACCCCCAACCAGAAATCCTCAAAGGCTCGCCCCCCGGCATTGAGCGTGCCGGCAAAGGCCGGCCGGTGCATACTGACCCCATAGGGGCAGACGGGCAGGCTGGTCGTCTGGGTTGGCCCAGCCGCCACTGTACCCTGGCTAACGGCCTCGATAATCAGCGTATCGGTTGACATGGGCAGATGGTAGCCATGCTGCTCGGTGTGACCGATGGGGATGAGGACCACTTTGCCCCGGTCGTTATCGCCAGGAAGAGGAGAGGTGGGTGTAAATTGACCGGGATGGGGTAGGGCAATCCAGGCCGGGCCAAGCCCAAGATCAAGCCCCTGCGGACAAAGGGCATAGACCCGCGAAAAGCCATCGTCGCGTAGACTGTCGAGCAGATTGTCAATCAGCCGTCCCAACAAATGATCGGCCACGGCCAGGCCACTGCCAACCCAGCCAAAGGGTAACGGGGGTAACATTCCCAGCCGAGGGGGATTTCCCAGGGCACTGGCTAACTGGCTCAATTCATAGCCCTGGCCCAGAGGAATCACCAGCGGTGTATCACGAGGCAAAGCCGCAATTTCGGGCCAGGTCATAGTATCGTAAGCAAAAAATTGAGTCACTAAAGATACACCCACCGTCACGGCAGCAAATACCAATCCAGGAATCGCTCCACCCGGCCATAGACGTCGAGTTGATTCTCGCGCTTGAGAAAACCGTGGGGTTCGCCAGGGTAAGTCTTGTATTCAAAGGTTTTGCCGGCCCGGCGCAGGGCTTCGACCCACTCCTCCGAAGCTTCCGGCGGCACCACGTCATCCTCCAGGCCATGCAAGATCAACACCGGTTTTTGGACATTCTCCACCTGGTAAATGGGCGAGCCAGCAAGATATACCTGGCGATGCCGGGCCGGGTGACCGAGGGGCATCTCGCTGTACAGACGCAGATAGCGATTGCACTGGGCCCAGGAACTGATCAGATTGGTATCGCCGTATTTACTGACACCGCAAGCAAAGAGATAATCCGGGTCTCGCGACAGGCAGCAGGCGGTCAGATAGCCCCCGTAACTGCCCCCATAAATGGCGATCCGTTCGGGATCAATCCCGGCCAGGCTGCCCAGATACCTGGCCCCGTACAAACAATCCTGGGTATCGCCAATCCCCCACCCTTGATAATTGGCATGTTCAAACGGGACTCCATAGCCGGTGCTCCCCCGGTAATTGGGGGCAAGATAGGTATAGCCTTTGGCTACGAAATATTGAGCCACGATGTCCCAATCATAAGCGTACTGGCTGGTCGGACCGCCGTGCGGGTAGAGAATGGCTGCGCCATTCGGTTTGGACGGGCGGTACAGGAAGGCCGGGATTTCCAGATCATCGTAGCTGCGATAGCTGATTCGCTCCGGCACGATCAGCTTCTGCCGGGCCAGAGCGGGGGGGTTGGAAAAGGTCAGTTGGGTAGCCTCGCCGCCGGAAGCCGTTACCCGGTACAGGTCAGGAGGCTGAGTGGAGTCCTCATATTCGACGGTCAGAAAGTCAGCCTGGGATGACCAGTTGGGTCGGGAGTAGTAGCCCAGGCCGGCCCGCAGGTAGGACACCTGGCCACTCTGGATATCAACCAGGGCCAGATCAAAAGCCCCCCTCTGGTTGATCGTGCAGGCCAGTTGGCGGCCGTCCGGCGACCAGGCCAGGTCAGTCACATCATGCCCCAGTTGGGTTAACTGGCGCAAACCTGTCCCATCGGGCTGAATCAGCCAGACCTCGTTCCAACCGGACTGCTGCGACAAGAAGGCAATCAGGCGGCCATCCGGCGACCAGCGCGGCCACCAATTTTTCTGCTTGGGCGCACCGGTGAGGAGGGTGACTTGCCCGCTGGCCAGCTCAACCAGCTTGATATCCAACCGGTTCAGGTCGTCGTGGGGACGGTGGACAAAGGCCACCAGGCGACCATCGGGGGAAGGCCAGGCATCCCAGTCGTCACCGGGGCCGGTAGTCAGCGCCCTCGGCCAGCCTCCATCCCGGTCGGTGAGGAGGAGCTTGTCTGCCTCGTGCCGCTCGACACTAACAATCAGGCCTGCACTATCGGGCAGCCAAACCGGCGTAGAGGCCCTGGCGGTGAAATCGGTGATCTGGTGGGGAATGCCTCCTGCCACCGGGGCCACATAGACATGCCCCGTCATAGTAAAGGCCAGCCACTGTCCATCCGGTGACCACTGCGGTACTTCGTCGTCCCAATAAGCTACAGGGCCGCGCTCGGTAGACACACGAGCCGGCCAGCCGCCGCCAACCGGCATAGTATAGACATCAGACAATCCTTCTCGGTCCCAGATAAAGGCAATCTGTCGCCCATCCGGTGACAGGCGATGGTTACGAACTCGGTTAATCGAGGTAACGAGGGATAAACGCCATCCCTCCGGTGGTTTGACATCAGGGCGTTGGAGGGAAGGCCACCCCTGACGTTCGTATTTTTCTTCAAGTTTGACGTCTTCGTGCATGGATGTCTCTTTTTAGTAGATAATGAATTTCGATTTTCAAACTGAGTGAAAGGTTACCTATCGTATCCTCTTCAAATTTGTTGGTGACGTAGGGGCGAGGCAAGTCGGAATGGCAGTGAACGAAGCAAACAAGCCACACTCCGACTTGCCTCGCCCTTACTTTTGGAGAGGATACTACCCA